>CAIJKT010000734.1 GCA_903821255.1 uncultured Lentisphaeria bacterium
CAGGCGATACATCGAATTACAAAAATCAGAAGCACAGGCCAGAGAAGCAATTAAAGCTTCGTCGCTTGATCGGGTACGTGCCGAAATTGCCTCCATGCGCACCACCGATGATCTGGAACGAATCACCCCTTTAATCTGGAACGAACTTACCAGGCTGGGCGTTACGTTTACCCGGTGTGGCGTTTTTATTATGGATCAACGGCTTGAGCAGATACATACCTTTTTATCGACGCCTGATGGTAAGGCAATTGCTGCTTTTCATCTGCCTTATGATACGGCACAAACCACATTCCAAAACCTGGTTGAATATTGGCAAAAGAGACAAATGTATAAAGAGCACTGGGATGAGGCTGCATTTATAAACTGGACCAGAAACCTGGTAAAATCAGGTGCCATAGCACCAACTGAAAAATATGTTACGGGAGATCATCCAACTAACCTGGATTTGCACTTCCTTCCTTTTTTGCAGGGGATGTTGTATGTTGGCAATGCTACTCCATTAAATGATGATGAATTGCATCTTGTGCAAAACCTTGCCGACGCATTCTCCACTGCTTACTCCCGTTATGAAGATTTCAACAAACTTGAATCCGCCAAAACTCAGATCGAAAAAACACTCGTTGATCTGAAACAGGCCCAGGCTCAATTGGTTCAGGCCGAAAAAATGGCATCACTTGGTGAGCTTACCGCCGGCATTGCCCACGAAATCCAAAACCCACTCAACTTCGTGAATAACTTCAGCGAAATAAGCAGTGAATTGATTGATGAAATGAAGGAGGAACTGGCGGCTGGCAACTCGGAACTGGCTACTGAAATTGCTGACGATATCCAACAAAACCTCAAAAAAATAAACCTGCATGGCAAGCGTGCTGATGCTATCGTAAAAGGGATGCTGCAACACAGCCGGAGCAGCAGCGGGGTAAAAGAACCGACAGATATCAATGTCCTGGCTGATGAATATTTACGCCTGGCCTACCATGGTCTTAGGGCTAAGGATAAATCTTTCAATGCGACGATGCATACCGATTTTAATGAATCAATCGGGAAAATCAATATCATTCCCCAGGATATTGGACGGGTCATTCTCAACCTGATTACAAATGCGTTTTATGCGGTAAATGTAGAGACGCAGCGTGCTACATCTCTACAATACAACCCAACGGTTATCGTTTCAACAAAAAACATGGGCGACCATGTTGAAATTGCCGTCCGTGACAACGGCCCCGGCATCCCTGCACACATCGTCGATAAAATCTTCCAGCCCTTCTTTACAACAAAGCCCACTGGCCAGGGAACCGGCCTGGGTTTGAGCATGAGCTATGATATCGTGAAGGCACATGGCGGGGAGTTGAAAGTGGATACCTTAGTGGGAGAATATGCAGAATTCATAATACAATTGCCATTGACATAATTAACCAATATAAAGAAGAACGATTTAATGGGCGCTATTTCTTTGACAATTTCAAATTATATTCAAAAAAACTGTCAATAAATGCTTAAACAGGTTGTATCAAAAGTAAAATTAGTTAACCACAATGGTCACAA
>CAIJKT010000735.1 GCA_903821255.1 uncultured Lentisphaeria bacterium
CCAGATCATCGGTTTCAATTTGTATTTTTTGCAGATTTTGGAAACCTTATCCAGATGGCGGTTGAAAATCTCGAAGCCGCGCTCATAGCCGAACATATCCATGAATCTGCCGCGTCCCAGGTCGTGAGTCTCGTCCATGCCGACATGAATGCGGCGGCTGCCGAAAACCCGGCTCCACATCGCAACCATCTTGTCAATCAGCTTGTAAGTGCCTGCTTCGTCAACCAGCATTACGCCGGCGGTGTCTCTGATTTTGCCGTAGGGCGCCCAGCGCAGAATTTGTTCCAGATGCCCCAGGGTTTGAATGCAGGCAATCATTTCAATGCCCAGCGCCGCGGCATAGGTGTCTATCGCTTTCAGTTCATCTTCCGTATAGGCGCCGCGCATATAGCCGAAATACGGCTCGTCCGGCAGCTTGTAGGTGTCTTCCGTGTACAGCATCGCCTGATTGTAACCCATCAGCGCCAGTTGACGCAGCCATTTCTTGAAATGCGGCACGGTCATTACCGCGTTCCGGGAGCAGTCCAGCATAATGCCCAGCGACTTGAAGACGGTGCTTTCTTCAGACTCAAGCCCGGCCAGCAGCGTTCCGACAGCCCTGGACGCCATGCTGATGCCGCCGTATTCAATCGTGGCGCTGCCGCCTTTGCAGGAGACTGCGGAACGTCCGGAAGTTTTTGATTTAATGAATTTTACCTGAATGCCGTCTTTGCCTTTGCCGGCAACCACCGGATATTCCTCCGCCAATGCGGACAACATGGAATGGAGTTCAACCGGAGCGTCCTGTTTTGACCAGTAAATCTGTTTAATGGACATTCTGTCCTCCTGAAAAATATTTTTAATGAATATCAATCTGATAAATATACTGCTTTATCCAATAAAAAAAATGGATTTTTCACTCATTGCCAATGACAAATTCAACTTTCTTCATCCCTGCCGGTTAATTTTGCTTTTCTGATTCTTGTAAAGATTATGATTTGTTTATAACTTAAATGAGGTTATAGTTAATTTCCATGATGGTTTTTCCGCTGTCTGTTTTTATGGAGAAGTAATGGATAATGCTTGCAAACAACCTGTTGTTTATCTGCTGGCGTCGGTCATTTATATTGTTGCGGCGGAATGTCTGGCGTTGAACTTTGCGCCCGGCATCAGCGCCCTGTTCTGTCAACCGGCGGCCTGGCTGACGCATGCAGTCACCGGGTGGCCGCTGAGTGTGGATGACCATGTCTTTGTGCTGGAAACTCCGGATATAATGCTGCGCATTACGGACAAATGCTCCGGCTTCTCGTTTTTTCTGACGCTCCATGCGGTGATTCTGCTGGCATTGGCATTGAAAAACCGGAAATTAATGATCATTTCCATTCCGCCGGTATTAGCCGCGAGCTATGTCCTGGCGGTCTCGCTGAATGTTTGCCGCGTAATGTGCAGCTACCAGTTGAAACGGCTCCTGCCGGGCGATTTTTTCATCCCCTATGCCGGAATTCATCTGTTTATCGGAGTAATGATTTTCATCCCGGCGCTGATCCTGGCTTTCATCTTAATCAATAAAACACTATTAAGATTTGAAAACAGCTTATGTACGGTAAATAGTATTCCAAACCGGAAGCACGGAGAAACAAAGTAAAAAATGTGGAGGATCTGCGTTAAATTTAAATCGGGAAATATATTTTTTCTGTGCCTCTGTGGTTAACTTTTAAGAAAGGTATGCAAAATGAGTCTGTTCAAGCACAAAATCGAACTCGGGCCGGCCGCCGATCCGCACTGGCTGCTGCTGGCGGTGTCACTGCCGCAAATTATCGTCGTGGCGATTCTGATGAGCGGGCTCGGACTGATTATCGGCGACATCACCTCGGCGCAACTGAGCAAATACGCCTGGCTGCTGGGAGCCGCCTCGCTTAATATCCTTTTCTGGACGGGGTTCAGCATTTACCGCTGCTGCCGGAAGAAATCATCAGGGCCGCTGGTGTCGCTGTTTCTGCTGTGGAGCCAGATACTGGTGCTTGCATTCAGCCTGCTCATGCTGTCGGAGGCGGTGCCGGGAACAGTCAATAACTTCATCTTCCCGGTCGAGACTTATTACGGCTATCTGTTCACTTTTTTCATGCCCGGCATCTTCTATCCGCTGCTGATTTTCGCGCAGACGCCGCTGCACATGCAACTGAAGAAGGAAACACTGATTTCCATCGTCATTATCGCCGCCGTGACCGGACTGGTTTATGTTCTGCTTTATCTGTTCCGGATGTCCAGCTACCTGTTTACCTCGGTCATCCTGCATCAAATCATGTTTTTCTGCACAGTAGTCGTGGTAATCGTGCTTTCGGTAATCTTTTTTACGGTGCTGCTGCGCCTGGCGGAACTCGTTTACCACCGGATTGAAAAGCATCCGGCGCTGATGGTTGCCTATACCGCCGTGATCGCGCTGGTGCTCCCGCTGGCCGGACTGCTGCTGAATATAACCATTCCATTCCCGGTCGATTTCCAGGACTGGCGGGTTTACGCGCTGACGATCCTCAACGGTATCGTGCTGCTGATTCCGTTCGGACGGAACCGCTGGCTCAATCTGCTGCTGTTTTTCTACAAAGCCATGCTCTACCCGTTCTGTTTATATTTTTTCCTGGTCTTTCTGCCGTATCTGCCGCTGGCGCTGTTTGCGATACTTGCCGCAGGCATGGGCTTCCTGATGCTCTCGCCGACGCTGCTGTTCTATGTGCAGTCCAGACGGATTTACTGCGACTTCAAACTGCTGTCGAATGACTTCAGCAGGCAACTGCTGCTGATTACCGGCATTGCCGGGATACTGCTGCTGCCGCTGTGGTATACAGCCGGAAGCATCTGCGACCGGATTGTGATAAACCCGGCGCTGGATTTTGTCTTCAGCAGCGATTACGCCAAAAGCGCGGACAGCATTGCCGCCGGCAAACCCAGGATCAAGTCAGTCATCGCCAAAATCAATGACTGGAAACACGGCGTGGAAATGCCGTATCTCGACTTTTATTATCAATGGCTGGTGTTCGACAACCTGACCATTCCCGACAAGAAACTGAAGGAAATGTACGAGAAGATATTCGACGAGGAATTTAAATCCGGCTGGCGGCATTCTTCTTTCCGGCAGATCCGGCGGTTCCCCAGGCAGCGCCTCTCCGGACTGGAAAAACATCTGCCCAACCCGCAGATCGCAATCGTTTCCGCGCAATCCGAAATCAAGCCTCTCGGCGACGGCACGGTTAAAAACCGCGTCCGGCTGGAGATCAAAAACAATTCCGGCAGCAGCAACTCGGAATTTGTGACGGAAATCAAACTGCCGCGCGAGGTTTTCATCAGCGGATTCTGGCTGAAAGTGGACGGACAGGAAGTTCCCGGTAAAATCTTCGAGCGCAAGAGCGCGCTGTGGACCTACGAAATGATTACGGAGACTTCCCGCCGCGACCCCGGCATCCTGTTTTATAATACTCCGCTGACTGTCAGGCTGCATGTATATCCGTTCAGCATCGGCGAAACCAGACAGGCGGATGTCGAATTTCTCTATCCGTCCATGCTCCGGCCCGACATCAGCATCGGCGGCGTCAGGATTGACGCCGCCCCCGGACAAAATGAAAGCGCCGACAACGGCAATCTGGTGGTGATGCCGCCGGAACAGATTGCGGGCATGCCGCTTTTCGAGCGCCAGCCAGTGCTAGAATTCGTCATCAACCGACGGGATATGGAAGCGGCGCTGAATCATAACGGGCGCATGCTGAAACGGATCGCGGAACTGTTCCGGATCAGGGAATACAATCTCTCGGTCGCCGCACTCGACGCCAAAGTACTGCTGCACAACCGGGACATTGGCAATCTGCCCGAAGACGTCAAACTCCTGGAGCAGACGCAGCCCGGCAGTCCCGCCGATACTGGCTTCATGCCGGAAAGAACCATCAAACAGCGGCTGCTGGAATGGGAGCAGAGCAAATCCCCGGATAAGTTTCCGGTAATCGTCTATATCTGCTCCAAACCGGAAAAGATCAATCTGCGCGATTTTGACTACTTCGATATGCTGATGCCGGAAACCGGCTTCTTTGTCGTCTCTGACATGGCGGGCAATCTGCAGAAATTCGATATCGCCGGAAACCGTGTCTCCGCCCTGGACATCCGGCCGAAATTAAGAAAAACATTCCGCGTCGGCATCTGGCAGATACTCCCCGCGGACCAGCCTTATATCACCGCCGTGGCGAAAGACAAACCGATGCTCTACAAACAGGCGCAGGAAATGCTGAACAACTACATGGTGATGCTCTATAATCCCTCGCTGAAAGCCCGGACTTATCCCCGGCTGGTCAGTGAAAGCAAAAAGACCGGCATCATGCTGCCGCTGACGTCCTACATCGTGCTTGAGAGTTCCTCTCAGTGGAAAATGCTGGAGCGCGTGGAAAAGCACAAATTGAGAAACCGTTCCGAGCTGGAAAAAGATGAAGTGGACGCACCTGCCCCCTCCGCCTGGTTGCTGCTTATCGGGTTTGCGGCATTCTTCCTGTTCCACAACCGCAGGCAGATACTCCGCGGCAAAGAAGAAAATTGTTAGCACATCAGGAGCTGTAAAGTTTATTTTTGTACGGCTCTGGAAAGTTCGTCAGCGTTGAATATAATGCATTATCTTATAGCCATTCTCGAAAGGTGTAAAGTCATCTTGTAAGAAAGAGTTAATTATAAACTGTTCTAATGGCATTTAAACTTTTCTGATTTGATTATTTTTAGAATGTCGCTATTTTTATTGAATGGAGTAATGATTGATATACAAAAAAATCAAGGAGAAGGGAGGCGGAAGATGAGTGGAGGAAGAGGATCTTTATTAGTGGCGGCGGGAATTGCCATGCTTGCGGGATTGCTCGGAAGCGGGTGCGCAACGAACCGGGGAATTCTGGATGTGCAAGTAAACCAACCCCTGAATCCGGATTCAGGCCCCGCGGTGATGATTGCCCGCGTTACCGACTGCCGTAAGTTCGAGGAGGCGCCAGCCGACCCTTCGATCCCCTCTCTCAAGGGAAATGAGATCAGCGACAAAGCCATAACCTCACGTGCGATAGCCCGCAAACGCAATACATTTGGAAAAGCTCTCGGGGACATTCTTCTGCCCGAAGGCAGAACCGTGGAAAACGTGGTTCGGGATGCGCTGGTGAAGTCATTTCGCGAGGCTGGATATCGCGTAATAGACAATGCCTCGCAGTCAAAGGAAAAGTATGTGACTATAGAGGCGGATATAGAACAATTCTGGGCATGGTGCAATCCCGGATTCTGGTCTATTTCACTCAATTTTGAAGCTAAAGTTAAAATCAAAGGCGCTGTTCCGCCATTCACGGACGGCGAGACGGTGCGCGGGTATGTCGAGACGCACACGCAGATGGCTGACACAAGCGCATGGCTGAACGCGATCAACAAGGGAATAGAAGCGTTTTCCGGAGAAGTGAAGAAACGGCTTGAGAAGAAATAACCAGTCAAAATACCCGGAGATGATTTCATGCATTGCCGGCAAGGCACATACCTGAAAGTATGTAACTGGCCGGCAAGCACTTAGCAGGGTATATCCACTTCACGTCCTTCATGGTGATATTCACAACATGCGGGATTTCTATTTTTTCCGTTGCTTGATTACTTCAAGCAATTCACGGGCCTGCTCATAGCCCTGTTTCGCAGATTTCCGGAACCATTTGGCAGCTTCAACTTTATTTTTTATGATGCCGTCACCGAATTGATAGCAGCAGCCAAGCAAGTATTGCGCTTCAGCATCGCCCTGCCCGGCATCATTACGGTACTGTTTTACTGCGTCAACAAGTTCTTTCTTTATGCTGATGCATTTTGCATAACGTTTTCTAAGCAAATCCAGCTTTTTCGTACTATTAGGTTCAATTTTTACAGATTTCATCCTTATTTCCTGTCCTATGTTTTAACTGTA
>CAIJKT010000736.1 GCA_903821255.1 uncultured Lentisphaeria bacterium
CAATTCGGAGCCGCATCTGAGAGCGGTCACTGACAAGATTGAAAAGTCGCTTAAAGACAAATATGGAATTATCCCTCATCGCGAGGGCACTACCGCAAGCCAGTGGATACTGCTGGACTACAGTTCGGTTCTGGTGCATGTCATGACGCCGGAAGCGAGTGCGCGGTATCAGCTCGAAAGCCTGTGGGGAGACGCCCCCAGGGTGGAAGCAATAAAGACTTTGGAAAAGAAGTCAAAAATAAAGAAAACAAAAGTATAAGTTGAAACTGTTATGAAAAACCACTCAGATAACAAGCAATGGAACGAATATAACTGGGAGCGCGAGATCCGGCGTGACGAGAAACGCATCAGCCGCTATTTCCAGGAATTGCCGCTTTGCATGGATCTGCCCGGTGAAGAGGACATCATCATGAAAAAGTTGATGGCACAGCCGGATCTGGTTCCTACAAACGCGGAATGGAGCGGTTTCGTGTTTGGAGAGAGCTTTTTCGAGGACGAAGATGATTTTCTGATCGGCGGCGACTGGAAACAGCGCAAAGGCGCCGATATTTTTATCCAGCTGGAAAAAATAGCCTGCGAGTGGAATGTTGTTTTTGCCTCAGAATTAAGAACCGCCAATCTGAAAGACGGCATGGCGGTAATCTGTCTTATGGGCAAGCAGCTTTCCCGTTGTGCCGATATGCTGGGAATTGACACCGATGACATGCGTCCGCTTAAAATCAGTCTGGCCAAACGGCTGCTGGCGGATATCAATGAACTGGTCGGCGCACTGCGCGATGTAAGAAGCAAGCAGCCGAACCTTGAACAGAAAATTAATGGTTTTATCGGACATCTGCACAGCATACGCGAGAAGACAATCGATATTATCAATGAGCTTAAAACTGCTAAGTGATTGCTGTTCCCGCCGTTAATGACATTATCTAGCCGGCTTTAACCTATTCGATGTCTGATGATTTTTCCGAGGATGCTGTTTGTTTAGGGGATTTCATCGGTATTATGTAACGGAAGCCGATGTCATTGCTTGAGGCCCCGTTGGAAAAGTTGGCGAATGAATGCGAAACAGAGATGTGGCCGCTGAGTGTATTGCCCCCGCGGATTTGAAATCCTTTGCTTCCGGGAAAACTGATTGTCGTAAATTCGCCGACCGCGCCGACGGTGTCGTAAATTCCAAAGATGGAAACTTCATCCGGATTAAGTTGCAGACCGGGCTTTGTGACGGACGAACTGGCTTCCGCCGTCCAGCCGTTGTTTTGTCCTATGTTGAATCCGAGATTTCTGCCGGCAACGCCCAGCGCTGCTTTTTCCCATTCGTAATTGGTCGGCAGCCTGCATTCCGTTCTGGTTCGGTCAGAAAGCCATGAGCAGTAGGCTTTGGCCGCCATTCCGGTAATTCCCACGACCGGCATTGCCGGGGTGAACGGCTCGCGCAGATTGCCGTCTTTATCCCAGATGTTCATATAATTGCGGTCTTCGCTTTCGGAGATGTATTTCCCCATATATTTTCTGCAGTCAGACTGATTTTCAAGGCTTTTCCAGAAAATCAGATATTCGCCAAAAGAGACTTCCCGCTTTTTCATGAAAAATCCTGGAACAAACACTTTATGCCGGCTGATCTGGGAATCGCCGCTTTGATAGCTCAGCGAAATTGTCCCCCCGGGTATATAGGCCATTCCGTCTGGAATCTCCGCCGGAATCAGCACCTTGATATTTTCAGCTTTCCCGCGGATAATCTGAACAGGATAGCGTATCTCCGGCAGGCCCGGCTTGTTGAAGATTAAAATGTATGCCCCCTGTGGCAGCTTTTTGTTTTCCAGAGGGGTTTGTCCGGAAAATATACTGTCGCAGTTGGCGGGATCAAAGTTGCTGAAATTATCTATTTTATAGCCGGTGACATTAACATCCGGCGGATTCGAGCGCACAGAAAGCTTGCCTTCGCCCTGGATGATCATTTTGACGCTCTCAAAAAGCTGGTTGTCATTTTCAATAATGTCATAGAATGCTTTGCGCCGGCGGAGTCGGAGCATTTCAATTAATTTTCTGGTTTCATTGTAGTTGCCGGTCATTATACTGAATTCCAGCCTGTTTTTGAAGATTTTTGCCAGACTTGAAGTAATTTGTTCATGTTTAAGCCCGAGTCCTTCAACCCGGGTCAGAAACTCAATCGCCAGATCGTACTGGTTGTTGAATTCAGCAACGAGTTTGGTCAAGTCCTCTTTCAGTTTATATTCTTTCTCCGGATGAAGACTGTCTTCTTCCCTGCTCAAACTGTCCTCAATATTCATATAAGTATTCTTCGCCCGCACCAGAAATACATTGCCCTGGTTAATGCTGTAATCGGCAAATTTCAGAAATGATGTGGTCCGGGTGCTGCTTTCAATATAGTGCATCGCCATGGCAGTAAAGAAAGTAAATATTGATACTACTAATACTGATGGAATCAGCGGATGGCGGCGGCATAGTTTGATAAGCCTGGTAATCGGCGGCACCGGATATGCGACAACCGGATAGTTTTCCATAAAGTTGTGGATATCGCGGATTAAATCTTTTACTGAAACATAACGGTCCTGCTTGTTCCGCTGCATTGCCTTAAGGCAGATCGCTTCAAGTTCTTTCGGTATTTTCAATTTGGGTGAACGTTTTCTCGGCGGAGAGAAATAGTTGTTCACCACATGGCTCAATACTTCATTGGTGGTCAATTTTTCATCAAACGGCGATGATTTCGTGGTCAGAATGGTGTAAAGGATCGCGCCAAGACTGTAAAGATCGCTGCGTTCGTCTATTTCATTGATTCTGCCGCTGGCCTGTTCCGGGGCCATGAAGGCCGGGGTTCCGCTGATTGAACCGTCCAGCGTCATCATGGAATCATCTTTTGCGCCTAGTCCGTCGATATTGGTTTCAATGTCAATTTTCTGCTCTTCGTCAAGCTGGTTCTTGTCGCCGATGTATTTTACCAGCCCCCAGTCCATGACCAGGACTTCACCGAAGTCCCCGAGCATGATATTGGCCGGTTTAAGGTCGCGGTGAATGATTCCTTTGCTATGGGCGAACGCGACGCCGTTACAGGCGGCAATAAATATCTCAAGCAACCGGATTCTGGTATATTTTGAGAGATATACCGGATCATTTTCATTCAGTTTCTGAATTACCGTCCGGAGATTTTCGCCTTCAACCTTTTTCATCGTGAAGAAAACGCCCAGTTCGTCCATAACGCCCAGTTCATGCACCGGAACGATGTTCGGATGTTCAATCTGGGCCGTGGCTCTTGCTTCACGGATAAACCGGTTGAGAAATTTCTTTTTGCTGCGGTAGGCGGGACGGAGGATTTTAATCGCGATATCCCGTTTCAGCGAAGATTCATATCCGGAAAGCACAGAACCAATACCGCCGAGACCGATGGTTTTGATGCCTGTGAACCGTCTGATCGTATTATCATGTTCAAGGTTCAGTGCGTTCTTCAGCTCATCTATGCTGATGACATCGCCGCCATCGTCACTGATTGTTGAACACAGTAAAGTTTTTTGAAATTCTGATGAATCCAATGATTTCTGAGTCATATTGCTTTCAGCTCCGGAATAATAGACGCAATTTTCACCGGGGCGCACCCCCTCTTCCTCTATAACAAAAACTTGATTAACCAGTCCCGGTTCCGCAAATTATCACTGCCGGTCGCGCTGATTTTTACCAAGATTGTCCACTTTAGTTATGACAGTATCAACCGCTTTCATGAAATCTGAATACAACGGCTGATCTTTCTGCCTGGTGATTGGAATTTCATATGCTTCAGAAACTTTGAAATTGTCTGGCATGATAAAACATTTGGCATCCTGCTTTCTGCCCAGGTCGAAATCTTCAACCGCGACAATCAGGCCGACAAAATCGCCTTCTTTGGTAATAATGAAATCGCCGAGTTCAGCCTTCAACTCGCTGTCGGTGCGGCGGGTGGAGTTCCTGATGTATAAATATTTGTCTCCGGCCGACAGGTTCAATGACGCCCTGCCTTCCAGATTGCAGGTGCGTTTGCCGAAGTCGTTAGGCTTGAACAGATAAAGGTTTTGCAGCCCGCGCGATTTCAACTGGGTGAAAGAAAGCGGTTTCAGCGCTTTGCGCATTGACGGAATTTCCAGCAGGCAGACCCGGTTGTCAACATTAAGCGAATAAATCGGCCCGTCGACTTTCTTCAATTTGCCGGCGTCTGTTTCAAGCGGTTCGCCGATGGCGTAATTCAAATCATATACTTTGGCGTGACCGGTTATGTCTTTGAACAGGCCGGTGATGACTTTGAAATTGACAGATC
>CAIJKT010000737.1 GCA_903821255.1 uncultured Lentisphaeria bacterium
TCGTCAGTGCCAGTGTCGTTGATAACAGTCCGTATTCCGCGGAAAATGAGATTGCGGCAGTGATTGTTCCAGGCCCGGCGATCAGCGGCGCCGCCAACGGAACAATTGAGATGTCGTCAATTGATTCGTGCTGGTGTTCTTCGTCATTATCCTTCTGGTAAAAGACTCCTTTACGCATTGCGGTAAAACCGATGATGAACAGAACTATTCCGCCCGCAACTTTCAGCGAATAAATGGCGATATGAAAGATGTGTTCCAGCAGAAATTGACCTGCCACGCAAAAGATCAGCAGCATAATCAGCGCAATCAGGGTTGACTTGTATGAAATATGCCAGATTTGTCTGCCGGTGAATGCCGGCTTTTTGGATGCCAGAAACAGTATTTTGCTGGCAGGATTCAATAATGCCAGAAAATATAACGAAAGTTCAAGCAGTTTTATCGAGTTCTTTATGCAACATCTTTATGTTAATTGGGGACAACGCCAATTCAATATACTGTACGCATTGCAATAAGTAAACTGGAGATAATCGTATTTTGCCCGGAATTTATTGCGGCCACTCTTTGCAGAGAGCCTTGAATTCAGGGGTGTTATCAAGTTTCTTGAACGATATATCACTGGCTGGATTGGGTAACTGTACATACGGTTCCAGATTATCCCGGTATTTTAAGGCCAGTTTGAGATGATCCAGCGTTTTTGAGAAGTCACCTTGCCCGGTGTAAGCAACTGCCAGATTGTAATGAAACAGAGGATATTCATGGTCTTTCTGCAATGCGTCCTCAAGCACTTTCTGCGCATCTTTGAAGTTGTTGTTGATACAGTATGCAATCCCTAGCGAAATAATTGCCATCCGGTGTTTGGGGTCACTCATTTTGCCGCACCGGTCAAACCGCACCCACTTTTGCAGGCATTCTATTGCTTCCTGATATGATTTGCCGCGATACAACGCCACGCCGTATTCAAGCATTTCATCAGGAGTCGAATCATTTATTGTTATAAGGTTGAGCATGGCTGAAAGCTGTCCTGCCGCCAGCGGTGAATTGATACAGTAAAGATGCACATTCATACAGATGCCGCCTTCAGCCCGGTATGCATTAATGTGTTTATATGATATATCCGGAGTGTCATTATCCCATTCGACTATCGCAAACTTTCCATATGTGCAATTTCTGATACAGGTATTGAACAGCGGATTTTTTTTATCCATCTTCCACCATTGTTCGCGGAGCAGGGCACTGTCAAGTATCTGATGGTTATACTCGGCGGTTATCAAAAAATTGATCTCGGTCCCTGGTAATTTGGCGGCAACATAATAAGTTTTCCGGTTTTTCGCTGTTCTTGATTCGCCGAGTTCAAATCCGTTAAGATCAAGGTCAACGCGTTTTTCACCCAGCAGCAGCGTACCGCCATGTGATGCCATGACAGACATGCAGAAAAATATATAAAAAAGAAACTTAGGAGTTGTTAAAAAATAACTGGAACTATTTTAGAAGTATGCTATATTACCTTATATACCTTGGAGGTAATATATGGAACCCGGAACCGTTGCATCGTTTTTTACCGGTCTTAATGGATTGTTGCCGGAACGTTTTAA
>CAIJKT010000738.1 GCA_903821255.1 uncultured Lentisphaeria bacterium
AGCATACCCTCAGGTATGTAACGAGCCGGCAAACACAAAGGCATCCGGGAGAAGCGCGAAGATGTAAAGGTTATTTTTGTACGGCTCCTTAACTGTATAAATTTTATATTTCCCAGTTAAAATAGCAGATGAATCAATTTTTCCCAGTTTAAAAAAGCGATTACCATTGCAATTATTCATCGTTATGCGCCATCATTTCAAACCAATTTTATCACCGAAGACGGCGAGAATACTGGCTCGGGATTTTTCGATTTTTCGCTGCAATGCTTCCGGCGATTCCGCGACGCCAACACCATCCGGCAAAGTTCCTTCAATAACATATTGCGCAATCTCCGTCCCTGCCGCCCGTGTTTCGCATTTGAAAAATCCCAGGCGCACACCGGGCCGCCGGTTGAGAAACAGACAATCGTCCAGCGTCACGCGTCCGTCGCGAAATTCCATAGCGCCGTGAGCATTTCCATTGACGATTACGTTTTTGAGTCCGTTACGGCTGTTAAGCAAATAAATGTCGCGACTGTCGGAACCGGCGATATAAACGTTTTCATGTTCGCATTCCGACTGTTGAATGTGGCAGAATCCGGTGCCGTTGCCGATGCTGACCATGTTTTTTATCTTGACCTGACAGGTCTCATGAGCACTGACGCCGTCATCGCTGTTTTCCAGTGCAGCGACGTTTTCGAATAAAATATCGCGGCAGTTATCATGAATGTTATAGCCGTCGTTCCAGAACTGCCGGACGATCAGGTTGCGTACCACTAAATATGCGCATTCTCCTGACATCTTCACGCCGCTCTCAAAGAAAGGCTCCTCGGCCTGGACTTCAGATGACTTCATGCCTGCGGGAATCTTGAAATAAAAGTCATTTTTCCCGGCAATCGTCCATTCGTAATCTTTCAGTTCCTCTATTTTCTTAAGTGCTGCCCCCTTCCATTTGGTATGGCGTCCCATGCGTTCCATTTTGCCGTTGAAACGCATGAAATAGCGGGTGCCGGTCGGTGGACTGCTCTGTTGCCGGTGATAAAGCCCGGTTCCGGGACTGACTTCCTGCCAATCCTTCCCGCTGACCGCTCTAGTACCGACCAGGGTATTCATCATGCCGTCGATAATAACCGGCTTGTCAGGCAATCCCTTTTTATTCTTAATTACCAGCGCTGTCGGGATAGGGTGACTGACAGGAAGGATGAAAATCGTATCGCCGGGAAGCGATTTTGCCAATGCCGCCGGAAATGTCTTCAACGGTGCAACCCGGTCACCCTGGTTTTCATCCTTGCCGAGATCGACATCGACAAAAATTTCATCCGCCGTCACTGCCCCCATAAACAAGAAAAGGAAAGTTATCGCAATCAGCTTATTTAACATACTGTGTAATCCTGTGTCTAAATTTTTCGTCTTTTTTTGAATATTTTTCCGGGAACCAAGATCAAAACCTGACTTTACAGATTGTGTTTGTGTTTTCAAACTCCTTTCAGCGTTATTTACTGCGTTTCAATCCAATTTTGATGGTTTGCCGGGATATGGCTTCGGTTCTGTCTCATTCTCTTCCTCGGACTCCGCAAAGTCGATGTAGTTATCCGGAAGAACCTGCTCTTTAACCGTACCATCATCAAGGTTATCTGATTTATAAGTTTTCAGATTTTTGAACAGTTCGCGCAGATCATGGATTCCGCCATAGACGAACCATATGGTGGTAATAATTCCAATGACCAATGGGATAATGATCGCATAGTAATGCCAGTATGCGGCCCACCGGCTTACCGGCCACGGGCTGAATATGTTCCAGACCGTCACGACGATAAAAACCACCCACCAGAACATGGTCCAACTGAATACGCTGATTGAAATTGCCTTGTCGCCGGCAGTGAAATTATGGTCGATACCGATGATGGAACCCCAGGACCAGCGTTTGGCGAATTCGGCTTTTACTTTATCTTCAGCAAGAGCATACTGTCCGCGATGCAGCATTTTCTCCATATTGAAGTTCCTCCGGCACGTCAGCAATGAAATCAGAATATACAGGAGAATTGAGGTTACCATTGCCCCGAAAAACATATATTGTCCGTTGATTGGAAATTTACGGGGATTATTGGCAATAAGCTGTATATCCGGCAGCAGTTTAATCAGCCAGGGATGCAGGGGCTTCCAGAATTGCTGCAGGATGATGCCGGTTACCGCCAGCCCTGAACCGGCCAGCATAGCCGCCCAGGCCCCGGCGGCGGTGCCTTTCTTCCAGTACAAACCGCCGGCGATAACTGAACCGGCTCCGCCGACAAAGATAGCCCCGGTCAAAGCAAAGAACATCAGAATATATTCCGTCTGGCGGAAAAGCAGACTGAAGCAGAACCCGAAGATCGCGACCCCGACAATTGCCGTGCGCAGCAGATTAATGTGCTGCTCCGGCGTCAGCGGCTTTTTCCTGAGCGGCAGAACAACATCCTGGATGAAGATGCTGCCCCAGGAGTGCAGATATGAACTGTCGCAGGCCAGCAGGCCGAACAGCATGATCGAACAGAACATCCCTTTAATCGCCACCGGCAGCATCAGGCTGATGGCTACAGGCATCCGCATCTGGGTCTGAATCTGCGGATCGGAAATCTTATTCAGGATATCCTGCACATGCGCCGACTGGGCGGCGAAATCCGGATGCTTCAAAAACGTCACGGCACAAATTGCCAGCAGAAAAATAACTAATGTTTTAGTGGAATTGCGCCAGGTTCCGAGAATTGCCCCCATCTTGGCTTCATGCGCGTTTTTAGCACAGGAGTTGAATCCGTGGCTCCCCTGCCAGGCCATCACCGCGTAAACAGACCCCATCATGCCGATCAGCACATACCAGATGTTGAAATCTTTAGCATTCCCGATATCGAACGGGTTCAGCATGGATTTGCCCGGCGGCGCACTGGACATTACAGTCTGGATCTGCGACCAGTCAAACATCAGCAGCAATGCGGTAATGATGACCAGAAACATTACCAGCGCGAGCAAACCTTCAATACAGTCGGTGATCATCACCGTCAACTGGCCGCCGGTCAGGGACATGGTTAAGGCCAGGGTCAGGTAAATTGCCATAATCACCGCAAAGGTCGGAACCTCAAAACAAAAAAAATGCAAATTCTGCGGGAAGCCGCAGAAATAGACGAAAAATCTGGAGCTGACTGCCGGGAATATGCCGTAATTGATTATACCGGACAAAAATGCCAGCATCCCGGCAAATAAACGGAAATTACGGCTGTACCTGATCTCGAAAAACTGCGCCAGCGTCATTGCTCTGGTTTCGCGGTAGCGATAAATTATATAACCGGAGAGAGCGATGAACAGCCCCAGCGGAATAGTCATTTTCTGCCACCAGGCAATCGTAAAACCGGCTTCATAAAAAAGTTCGAAGCCGGCGACCATGCTGATTATCGCCATGCCGGCCTCGCCCCTGGCATTGCACACCAGATAACGGCCGCCGAGACGACCGCCCGCCATAAATTCCGCCACGCCGGTCACATGCTTTTGCGTCCTGAACGCAATCACCGCGACTATCACCAGCGGAATCAATACAATCATCCAATCAATCCAGGACATCATTTTTAATTGCTCCGCAATATCATTTAGTATTTATTAACGCGCCGTCTGATAAGATTGTCTCGCGGAGTTTTCGTACATCTACTTTACGGGTTGAACCAGCGGTTACAGCCATTTGCGCCGCAGTTCCGGCCGCCTGGCCCAGCGCCATGCAAGTGGCATTGATCCGGCTGGAGGAATGCGCAATATGATCAGCCGAGATCGGTCGTCCGATGACATAAAGATTATCAATACCCTGAGGGGTGATACAGCGGTATGGAATGCCATACGGACGATCAAAGTAGCGGTCAATTCCCTTATGCACGCCATCCGGCGAATGCACATCGATCCCCCAGATGCCTTGCGCTATTTCATCGCAAAAATGTCTGCTGGAAACAACATCGTTTTCGGTCAGAATATAATCCCCGATAATACGTCTGGTTTCACGCACCCCGGCCTGCGGCGCAAACTGGCTGATAAACGCTTTTTCAAACCCGGGTATTTCAGCTCTGAAAAAATCAAGGATGTATTCCGCCTGCTCAATGCCTTCCGTCCGCACCCGGCTAAGGTCTTCCGCGTCAGTACAGTCACAGTTCAGCACATGAACCATATTCACTGCGATCTCGGTTGATTTTTCACAATTCGGCACAAACTGAAAAACGGTGTGGCTCATAGGAACCTGCCGTTCTTTTGACTTCCATATCCTGCGCACTTCGAGATAATCCGGCAGTCTGGCAAGATCAATTCCGCCGACGATAAAAACCAATGTGGCCGACTGCACTTTCCTGTCCGAATCGCGCCCTTTCATGAATTTACAGCCCAGTTGAGCCGCCAGATCGCCATCGCCGGTGTCATCAATAAAAAGTTTTGCGGAAAAAGCCCGAAGGCCGGATTTTGATGCGGTAATGGCATGAGTTGCCTTATTTTTTTGCCGGACGGCGTCAATAACCTGATGATAATAGTGAATGTCCACGTCGTGTTCTTTCAGCAGCCTGGAAATATAAGCGGATAATGCAGCCGGAGCGATATTAATATTACTGCCGTTCTGATTAACCGCCTTACCCTGTTTCAGAAGATTCATGGACATTTCCAGCGCAAAACCGCCGACCGCCTCCGCGCCCTTCCTGGAAAATCCGGAAATCGAACCGAGCCTGCCGCTCACTGGAATACCGCCGGGTTCGCCGAAGTATTCCGCCATGCCGACTTTCAAGCCTGATTTTGCCGCAAAAACAGCGGCGGTCACCCCGGCCATGCCGGCTCCGGCAATGAACACATCATAATTTCTGGCCACCGGTATATTTTTTACATATTTGATCATATTTACTGCCATACGAAATCCTGGCTATCAGTTAATGCTGAATCCAAAATGCTATTTTTTGCGTACCAGCAGATTGCCGGGACTGTCGGCAAATACTGGCGCGAGCGGAGCCATAAAGCGGACATGGACATCTTCAACCGCATGCCGGAACAGGATACTCCAGATTTCACGGCCCTCTCCGGTGCGGGTGAGACTGAAGATCTGCGGTCCGTCAAAATCCGCTTTCTCCGCCGTGACTTTTCCGGATGGATCAAGAATCGCGGTGCTGACAGTCTCGCCCTGTTCGCCGGAAACTTCCACCTTAAATTCCTTGACGCCGGACGGAACCTCGAAATAAACCCGGGTGTTGCGGGCCGGACGGAAAAAGCTCAGACTGCCGCTTTTTTGGGTTGACCCCATAATCGAACAGCGCAAATTATCAGATGGCGTGAAAATCATCACGTGAGCATCAATATCGAAATTAATCCGGCAGATGCCGGTTTCCGGCGCGGTGAAAGTAAAATCTTTCTTTTCGCCGGGGGCGATCCGCCCCAATTCAACACCGGGCAGGCCGGAGCAGAGCGCTGTTACCGGTACCTCGCCGCGTTTGCTCCGCATATTTTGATAGTTCAGCGAAAACGAAGCCTGCTTTCCTTTCTCCGCCCATATCAGGAGTGAAAAATCACGGCGCATTCGCAGTGACGGCTGTTGCGGTTGCAGCGGCTGGCCTGACGGCATCAGTACGGCGGGATCGATGACGGCGGCATCAGGAAGGATTATGTTTTTATCCCAGCCGGCTTTTTTGACATATTCCTCCACATTGACGGGACGCGAATCTAAGTCAATGATTCCGGTAACCGCATCCACGGTAACGCCCGGAGTCCAGTTTTTAAACGCAATCAATTCCCTTCCGGGGATTCCTTTGACAGACACTTTTTCAAATGATACATTGCCGATTTTATTACCGGCGGGACGGGTATAAATCAAACTGACCGGAGTAAGTCCCGGCATGGTTCCGGCATTGATCAGGCTGACGTTTTTAAAATTGACCCGATAGAAACTGACCGGATGGTTATTGATTAAAATGCCGCTGTTGGCGGTATCGCGGATTACCGTATCAATGATATCGACCACTCCGGGATTGGTTCCTTTGCGGTCGCCGGGAGGCGCACAGGAAATGCCGCGGCTGCCGCGGCTGATGGTGCAGTTCCGGATGATCAGCGACATTGGCGTACTGATTTCGGTGGCAATCAGAATTCCCCCGCCGCTGTTGCTGTCAATCGTACAATCATCCATGACGCAGTTTTCGATGATTTGATCGGCCCGGTTAGGTTCGAAATCAATCCCGGCCGCCGGGGCGGTTCCGCTGGTGTTGTTCAGCATGCAATGCTTAATCAGAAGATTTTTCGCGCTGATTACACTGATCCCCTGACGGTTGTGTTCATCGCAGACCACATCTTCGATGACAATGTTTTTACAGTAATTGATCCGTGATTCCGCCAGGACGCCGACATAAATGCCGTCGCCGCCGGATGCTTTCACCGTCAGATTGCTGATTTTAACATTTTCGCAGCTCAGCAGATTGATCGTATGACGCCACTCGCCGCGCTTATATCGTGCGGCATCCTGGTAATCCTGCTTATACATTAGCAGAACGACCTCGCCTTCGCCGCGAATGACGAGATTCTTTTTACCCGCAGCAGTAAACATGCAGTCGCGCAATCCCTTATATCCGTCTTTCCGCGCCGTTATTTTCACTCCTTTGGCGAAAACTATTTCCTGGTTGTCCGTCAGAAATACCGGATCAATGACCCAATCATGACCGACATTATCCACGATCAGCTTCTTTACGCCGGAGTTGATGGCCGCCTGCAATGCCGTCGTCGCATTTTCTTTATTGAACCCCCACCAACTGGCATTGGCTTCAGTACGCTTCCCGGCCTTTACCTCGGCAATCTCGCCCGAAAAATCCGCGCCGCAAACCGGCTTGAGAAAAAAACAACTGCCTATTATCATTACGGCTAAAAAATTCGCTTTTACTGTCATTTGCAGATCCTTTTTTATTTTAATTATTTACGTCCGCCAGCCCATCCGATACAATAATTACTGCCCATAGTCAGATATGGATTGATGGCGCTGGGAACCTTGATGCCGGTTACATGCCCGTCGCCGAACAGCACGTTGACCATGTTATGATGTCGCACACCGTCAACCGCGCCATTATTGGCCGTCCCTGTGCCGTAATATTCAATCACACGGTAATTTCCGGTGTCGAACAGACCATTGGCGGATACTGCGTCCATTGTCACATAGACGCTGGACGGCCTGGGCAGCAAACTCGACTTCACTGACCGCTTGTCTGATTTGTTGACCAGGCTGTCGCCGTTACTGCCGCCGATATAGCGAAAATTATAGCCATAGCCAACCTTGAAATAACCGTTATGCTTAGTGACGCTGTACTGCGAGTCCTGCGGCGCCACGGCATTCAGACCGGAATCGACGAAAATCTTGATTTTGGCGCCGGCGTTATCGATCAGATAATCAACCCAGGAGGTGGTTCCTGCCGCATTGGCATACTGCGGATAATAACTTTCATAGGAATCCTGGTAAAACACGAAGAACGTTCCCTGCTGTTTAAGGTTATTAACGCAGGCGATCGTCTTGGCTTTGTCTCTTGCTTTATTAAGTGCCGGCAGCAGCATTGATGCCAAAATTGCAATAATGGCGATCACAATGAGGAGTTCGATGAGTGTAAATTTGCGCTTCTTCATGGTTCAAAACCTCCTTATGGTTTTATAACGTTTGCCCGGCGTCAAAAAACGTCGGGATGGTTTTGGTTTCAGTAATCCTGCGGTCTCCGTTTTCAATCGCCTCGATCAATCTTCTGGTTCCAACCGCAGCTAATTCCTGCCAGGGGACAACGATACTTGCAGGGTTGGAACGGTCTTCGCCGCGGTAAGCCGGATTGCCGTCAAATCCGATCACTGCAACCTGTTCCGGCACTTTTACGTCAAGGAATCGCAGCTCCCGGATCACCAGGTCGGCCAGTGTGTCATTATGACAGAATATCGCCGAAAACGGCAGGCTGCCATTCATTTTTTCCAGCAGTTTCCGTACATCAAAAGCATTGTTGACGGGAAAAACCAGCTTCTCATCAAAAGAATCTTTTGCCATAAGAGACTTTCTTAGCAAGTCCAGCTTGTAATGTGTGGAGATGATCTGGTCGCAACCTGCAAACGCAATTCGCCGGTGTCCTTTGCCGAGAACCTGTTCCACCGCTTCGGCGTATCCGGTATTCCGGTCAATGCTCAATGCACACATTTCATCAGGAGCCCAACTTTCATTCACCGCCAGAAACGGCATCCCCTGATCTTTCAAATAATCGACCATCCGGCCATTATAAAACGTGAATACCCCGTCTGTCAGTTGCGGTTTAATATGGACAATCACTTCCTCTTCTTCTTCTTTATCGTAACCGAGCATCGCTTCCAGTTTAACGTCATAATTATAACGCCTGGCTTCGGTGATAACCCCTTTGACGATACCCCAACTGATACTTTCATAATGAGCACCGAAGTCTGGAGCAACCATCGGGCCGGTCATTGCCCGCGGCGCCATGACCAGGGTAATCGTTTCTGTCTTTTGGCGCTTTAAGCGGCGGGCGGTCAGGTTGGATTTGTACCCGTGCTGTTTTACTGCTTCAAGCACCCGGTCACGAGTCGCCTGGCGCATGGCCACGCTCCGCCGCGAATCCAGCGCACGGGATACCGTCATCATTGACACCCCGCATTCATCGGCTATTTCCTTAAGCGTAATCTGTCGCTCACCGTCCAATCTTAACCTCACTGTATATTCAATGTTAGCGTTAACATTATTATATCCGAGGATTTCTTTCCTGTCAATAGTAATATAAATAATTTCTCGAATGAGCTTCTTGCAAAATTGTCAAAAATGTTAATTTTTCGTAAAGGGCAACGATTTATGTTTGAATAGTGCTATATTATTACTACTTAAAATCTAATAAAT
>CAIJKT010000739.1 GCA_903821255.1 uncultured Lentisphaeria bacterium
CTTTTGCCCAAAACCTCATCAGCCCTCCAGCCGAACATCTTTTCCGCCTTGTCCGACCATTTCGTAATCTGATACTTATTGTTGAATTGCACTACTGCCAGCGGGGTGTTTTCGACGTGAAAATTCAGTTGCTGCAATGCTTCATGCAGTTTATCTTCCATCCGCTTGCGATCGGTGATGTCGCGGGCAAGCGTCATGACAGACAGGACGCTTCCGTCAGCGGCCCGTTCAGGCACCAGCCGGGTATGAAAGTAATGTAAGCCGTCCAGGGCAGGAAACGAATCCACTACATCAAGCAGTTCACCGGAATCAAAGACTTTCTGAATGCGTTCATCCCATATTGACCTCACAGATTCCGGAATCCCGACGTCAGCCATGCTTTTGCCGATATACTCATCCGGCGGCAGCGAGCCCAGCGACGCGGCGGCCGAGTTAACATATATATGCCGCAATTGTTTATCGAACCGGGCGATCAAATCAGGCGAGTTTTCCGCCAGTGTCCGATATTCCTCCTCTTTCCGGAGCAATGCCGCATGCGCCAGTTTGCTTTCTGTGATATCAGTGGAAATCCCTGCAACGCCATAAAGGACATTTTGATTGTCGATCAAAGGAATTTTTGCCGTAATGTAAAAATGTTTTCCATCCTGCTGTAAATTTTCCTCTTCGAACAAAATTGATTTTCGGGCATTGATTACTTCAAGGTCGTTTAAATGATGCAATTTTGCTATTTCTTCAGGGATGAAAGACTCCCGCGTTTTACCGATTATTTCATTCTTCGATTTCCCGAACAGCTTTTCAACCTCGTGATTAACTGACACAAACCTGCCTTCTATATCGAAAATGTAAATAAGTGATGAACTGTTATCAATCATATCCTGCAACAGTTTATTATTATCTGCAATCTTTTTCTCCGCTATTTTGCGCTCGGTGATATCGATACTGATGCCGTTCATGCGCAACGGCTCCCCTGAAGGACTGTAAACCGTGTCTCCCATGGTGCTTATCCAGCGCACCTGCCCGTCAGGATGAATCACGCGATACTCATTGGTTAAAGGTATTTTCTCTTTAATCGAACGCTGATTACGACTATATGCGTTCTCGCGGTCATCGGGATAAATGACTTTTTCCCAGGTGTCAAATGACGCTTTGTCTTCATCAGGGTTCAATCCGAACAATATGAAAAGCTCTCTTGACCAGTACAGGCGCTGACAAGTCATATCCCAATCCCAGTAACCTGCGCCAGAGGCCCGGAGTGCCAGTTCCAATCGCCGATTGCTCTGATTAGTCGCCTCTTCCGCCAGTTTGCGCTCGGTGATATCAGTACAAATGCCGGTCATGTGCAACGGCTGCCCGGATGGGCTATAAATTATATCCCCCAATGCACTGATCCATCGCATCTGCCCGTCATGACGAATAATACGATACTCATTGGAAAGGAAAAAATGTTCTTTAATGGATTGCTCAAGACGACTGTAAGCGTTCTCATAATCATCGGGATGAACAACCTTTTTCCAGGTGTCAAATGATGCCTGGTCTTCATCAGGATTCAATCCGAATAATATGAAAAGCTCTCTTGACCATGAGAGACTCTGAGAAGTAATATCCCAGTCCCAGTAGCCAGCGCCAGCAGCCCGGAGCGCAAATTCCAATCGCTGCTTGCTCTGTTTAAGTGCTTCCTCCGCCTGTTTACGTGCGGTAATATCCTTGAAATAACCTAATAATCCTTCAATATTTCCTTCACTATCATAAATTGGAATCTTTGAAAAAATGCTCCATCTGGTTTTTCTGGTGCCGGGAATGTAACCTTCCTTGTCCAGGATGCTTTTCCCGCAGGCAAGCACTTCCCGGTCCATTTCCGCGTTGATTTTTGCTTCATTCTCAGGGAAGAAATCGTAATCTGTTTTTCCGGCAACCTCAAAATTTTTACTCAAGGACAGGTTTTTTAAAAATGTTTCACTGGCGGTCATATATTTGAGATCCGACCCTTTAATATAGAAAATAGATGGCAGCGAAGAAATTATCGCACCGATAATCAGCTTGGCGTTGGACAGTTCCTTAAGGAGACCCATCATCCCTGAAACCAGATTTCTGTGTCGATTGATATCCTTGTCTTTCTCGCCGTTTACAATTGAATTAATACTTGAACCCAAAACCGTAAGGTTGACTTTTGAAATTGTTTTGTCTGGATCCAAATCTGAAATCTCATTAACCGGAATATCCAGAACGTTAGCCAGCATCCGTATTTTTGCCTCAGACGGGATTCTTTTGGCATTCTCCCAGGCGCTGAGAGTTACTCGGGATATGCCTGTTTTCTGAGCTAATTCATCCGATGATATTTTTTTCTGTTTGCGGATGGTTTTAAGTTTTTCTATATATAGTACCATATAAATAAAACCCTATTAAAAGCAGATTAGAAAAATACGCGATTTAACATAAAGCGTTAAACTATGACATATAAAGTGTCATTTTGCAACATATATAATGCAATTTGAAAGATTTTTTAAATATTTACGTAATGCCTCAGTCTTTACGGCGGACTTAGAAACACGTTTTTTTGTGATTAGGCTGCGCACTTATCCGGCTTTTCTTTTGCCGGAAGTCCGAATAA
>CAIJKT010000740.1 GCA_903821255.1 uncultured Lentisphaeria bacterium
TCACGGGAAAATGAACAACTGACAAGCATTATCGAGCGTAACCGGATGCTTTTTTCCGGTGATGATCTGCTGATTATTAACGGTTTTGTTTTCATCAACTACGACAAGAACCTGAATGATTATGATTTCTTTCAGCAAAATGCTGATTCGGAACTGGTTGATGAAGACCGCAGCGGATTGATTTATCTGAAAAGTAAAACAGTTCATACTCCGGCGCAAGGTGCTTCCTGCCAAAAATATACAGGAACGATGTTAGGTTTTTCTCTGATTAATTCGATAGGCAGGCTTTTCGAAATCAACATGAAACTGGTCAACGGCGATTCTGATAAATATATCATGTCCAGTTACAATAACGAGGAAGGCGTATTTATCGGGCAGAATGTCGAGATCATGAAGGAATGTGAAATCAGCAAGCCGGTGATTATCGGCAACAATATCCAGTTGAAGAATCTTTCCCGGATCGGACCTGCCGCAATAATTGGCGACAATACTTTGATTGATGCCAATACAGCAGTCAATAATTCTGTAGTCTACGGCGATTCCTACATCGGGTCCTCGCTGGAAATCAGCAATAAGATCATCTACAAGCGCCGCGTTATTGATCCGCTGTCCGGCGAAGTCCTGGACATTGTTGATAATTTCCTTATTTCTGAAATTGATTCTAAAATTTTCCGACGGTATTTTGTTAATGCCATTCATTGTATTACGGCTTTGTGCCTGATGCTGATGCAGTTGCCGCTCTTTATTATCCTGAGGCCGTTCATTTCCGTACCGTCCCTTGAGAATAGTTACTGGGCGGATAAGACCGGCAGCAATAAAATTGATTTTGCCGACTATAAAAAATTCTCCAAAGGAATGATTAATAAATTGTTCTTCAAGTTTTCGCTGGATAAGTTTCATCTGATTTATCTGGCATTTATTGGCAGAATTTTTCTTGCCGGCAATAAACCGCTCGTGGCGACCGATGATAATGTTGCATTGGTTAACGAACTCCCTTCGTATCATCCGGCGGCATTTTATTACTCTGAAACTCTTGGTCATGAAAATGACGAATATCAATCCAGAATTGACGAACTTTATTATTCGTTTCACCGCTGTCTCAGTTTCGATATAAAGATAATTCTTACAACTTTAATTCAAAGGCTTTTCCGGGATATAAATGAATAATCAGAAAACTGAGCCTAAAATTATTCTCGTAGGCGGCGGATCGTGTTCCGGTAAATCCACGCTTGCTAAAAATATCTTCCGGGAATTGTCGCCATGTACTTTTGTTGAAAGAATCTCAATTGATGATTACTACAAGGACCTTTCAGATAGAGAGACCCGGTATTGCTGAATGATTATAATTTTGACTCGCCTGAAGCCATTGATTCGAAATTGCTTTTTACGCACTTGAAGACCCTCCTGTCCGGAAAACATGTGAAGCGTCAGCACTATGATTTCAAAACACATTCAATCAATTACCCCGGAACCGAGGTAAATCCTGCGACGTTTATAATTGTTGAGGGTATTTTTGCCTTGTATTATAAAGAGTTGCAGCAGATGACCGCCGCCAGTATTTTTCTGGAGTCGCCTGCGGATATCCGCCTGATCAAGCGCATAAAACGGGACCGGGCGGAACGGGGGCTGGATGTTGATCTTATCATCAGGCAGTATTGTGAAACCGTCCGGCCGATGCATGAGCTATATGTCGCCAGCAGCGTTAAATATGCCGATTTGATAGTTGACAGCGGAAAATTTGATGAAGTCACCAACCTGAAAAAGGCAATGCATTTTCTTGCCGGAAGATTTTTTAAGCATCATAGCGTTTCCGGTGCTTGAGCTGTCTGTTTTCCGCAACTGCGGAGTTGGGTCCAAGTAAAACTATTGAGCAGGTGTTATATGGTAGTGAATAAACTAAAAATTCCGGCGGTTGATGATAATCAGGACAACCTTATCAGCAGTGAGACTTTGACCCTGCTGGAAAACCTGAAATTGGAGAATGCCGCACGCCGGCAAAGTGAAGAAGATTTGAAAAGGGCGCAGTCATTTGCTAAAGTCGGACAATGGAGCCATGATCTGAAAACCGGTAAAGTGCAATGGTCATGGCTGATTTATAAAGCGCTCGGCCTTGAGTTTGGTGACCCCAGAATAGACGCAGACGCACTTTTTCTCAAGTCAATTCATCCCGATGACCGGAAACAGTTTCACCATTTGTATGCTGAGCCATGTCCGGCCGTGGTTGAAATGGACTACCGGTTAGTCCGCCAGGACGGAAACATAACCTGCATTTATTCGAAGGGCGAAATTTCTTTTGATGCGGACAGGAAGCCGGATAAAGTATTCGGCGTGGATCAGGATGTAACGGAAAACCGTCAGATCCAGGAAACCCTGCGGGAAAGCAACGATCTGAATACTTCTTTATTGCGGACGATTCCATTTGGCATGGATATCGTTGATGAATCCGGAAATATTTTGTTCATGAGCGAAAAACTGCAAGATATTTTCGGCCGCGAAGCAATCGGCAAAAAATGCTGGGAACTTTATCGCGATGATAAATGTCAGTGTGTTGATTGCCCCCTGCTGACCGGCATAAATATTGGAAAGACGGAAATATACGAAACGGACGGGGTTATGGACGGCAGGACTTTTCAGATCAGTCATACCGGCATGCTGTTCCAGGGCAGGAAGGCAATGCTGGAGATATTCCAGGATATAACCGAGCGGAAGCGCGGAGAAAAAGAGCTGATTGAGGCGAAAGAGAACGCCGAGGAAAGCAACCGTCTGAAATCAGCATTTTTGAATAATATGTCCCATGAGATAAGAACGCCGATGAACGCCATCATGGGCTTTTCAGACTTAATGCTGGAGGCAAAGGTGGATGAGAAGAA
>CAIJKT010000741.1 GCA_903821255.1 uncultured Lentisphaeria bacterium
GAACCAGCAGAAATTCTTGAAAAAATTTTTCGGGAATACGGCGAGTGCGACAAGAGCTGGAAAATGGCTAAAGCGATAGTTGAGAGAAGGATACATAAACCCTTTTCTTCGACGCTCGATTTTGCCCAGTTCTGCGAGACGGTTTTGGGCCGTTCCAGAGCTGGAAAATTACCGGTTTCGACGCTATATTTTCAGGCTTTACGCATTGCCGTGAACGACGAACTGGAAGAACTCCGGAAAGCGTTGCCGGCGGCAATGAAAATATTGTCCCCCGGAGGACGCCTGGCAGTGATTACCTTCCACTCGCTTGAAGACCGGATTGTGAAGAATTTCTTCAGAGACGCAGCGCAGGAGTGCATCTGTCCGCCCGGTTTGCCGGTGTGCATGTGCAAACATCATGCGGAGCTGAGACTGCTGACGAAGAAGCCGGTTACCGCGAAGGAAGATGAATTAAGGGATAATCCGAGGGCCGGGTCCGCAAAACTGCGGGCGGCGGAGAAGGTTTAAATAAGATGTTAAGAGCGAATCATAAATAGGAACGTTCTTATGAATATACAAGCTAGAAGCATAAAACTGAACAAAAATCGTAAGAAGAACACTACCCGGAAAACAATGTTGTTGAAATTCGGGATTGCTTTTCATATGATTATTGTGATGGCTTTTGTTTTCGGTATTGCCACTTTGAGGATAAGCATCGACCAGTGGGCGACCGCGGAAGACCGCGAAGCGGATAAACTGGTCAGACAGATTGCGCAGCTTGACCGCGAAATTGAAAATTATAAGTTGAAAAAAGAGAAATTGAGCAGTTGGCCCAACATTAAAGACCGCATACAGAAATTCAATCTTGCACTCCGGATGCCGGAACCGTTTCAAGTGCAGAATCTGACGGTTAACTATGATCCCGCCGGCAAGGAAAAGACCTCCGGAGAGCGTAAGACGGCAATGCTCTCGCAGCGTTAAACTTCTTCAGGGGAGGAACAGGATGAAGGATGTTGACCAGTAATGACTCCATAAAGATCAGGATTAAGCTGGTTGCCTCAATGGCCGTCATCTGTTTCTGTCTGCTCGCCGTCAAGCTTTATCAAGTCCAGATCGAACGCCACGACGAACTCTACGAAAAAGCCAAAAAGCAGTACACCGCGGTAAAAAAGACCCACGGCAAACGCGGTGAGATCTTCGATATTCAAGGGAACCTGCTGGTCGGCAACATTCCCTGTGCTGATATTACGGCAGATCCGCAGATTACCGGAGATGAGCCTTTCTGCAGCAAAGCCGCCAGAGTTTTTGCCAACCATCTGCCGGACATGACGTATGCGGAAGCCTATTCCCGCCTGTCCCAGAAGACCAGGATAAGAAAACTTGCTGACGGTAAAACCGAAAAAGTAAAAAACAGCTATGTGGTGATCGCCAACAATGTTCCGCTTCAAGAGGCGGAAGAACTTAAGAAAATAGTTAAAGTCAATAAACTTAAAGGTATTGTTTTTTCAGATACCTACCGGCGTTTTTATCCCAAAAGCACCCTGCTGTCAAATATTCTGGGATTTACTACTCCGGACCAGGGCAAGGATATTCCTGTCATCGGTGTCGAGAAGACTTTTGACAAACAGATGGGTTCAGCCGACGCGACTGAACGGTTTGAACGGGCCCGCGACGGCATTCCGCTTTCTTACGGATTGCAGGAAGCCGACAAGGTGAAAAATGGATTCAATATTTATTTGACCATCAGTGAACCTATTCAGTCTATTCTGGAGGAGGAACTTGACGCCCTTGTCGCCAAATGGCGGCCGAAAGCGGCTTATGCAGTTATGGTTGACCCCAAGACCGGCAACGTCATGGCGATTGCGCAGCGCCCCAGCTTCAACCCGAATGACCGCACAAGCATGTCGCCTGACAACTGGCGTATCCGCATCACCGAAGACGTGTTTGAACCTGGTTCCACGATGAAACCGGTTGCGATTTCCGGCGCCCTGGATTACGGGGTCATTACTCCGAATACAATGTTCAACTGCGAGAACGGTTCATGGACTTATGCCGGAAAAGTGCTGAGGGATTCTCACCGCATCGGGACTGTTCCCGCCTATGAAGTCGTTCAGAAATCCAGTAATATCGGCACCGCGAAAATCTCAATCATGCTTGGCGAGCAGCGGCTTCATCTGGTGCTGCGCAAATTCGGTTTTGGCGCATCCACCGGTATTCCGGTCACTCCGGAAACTAAAGGGATATTCCGGCCGTTGAATAAATGGGATGCGCTTTCGATATCCCGTTTCCCGATCGGGCAGGGGATCGGCGTTTCTCCGATTCAGCTTGTCCGCGCCTATTGTGCGCTGGCGGACCAGGGCAGGCTGCGTAAAATACGCCTGGTGGACCGTGTTGAAAATACCGAAACCGGAGTAGTCATTAAAAAGTCCATCGAAGAACCGTTCCAGGTCTTCAACAACCCCGCCACTCCGGAAAAAATAGTCGGTATGATGTCGCTGGTGACGAAAAAGGGCGGCACGGCAGTAGGCGCGGCTATTCCGGGATTCAATGTCGCCGGCAAAACCGGAACCAGCCAGAAATTCATCAACGGGCAGTATTCCCATGCCAATTTCTTTTCATCGTTCATCGGTTTTGTGCCGGCTGAAGATCCGGCTTTTGTACTGCTGGTGACGGTTGACGAGCCCAGAGGCAGTTATTACGGAGGCGCAGTTGCCGCCCCGTATTTCAAGAATATTTCATTACGGACTTTGCGTTATCTTGATGTCAAACCCGACCCCAGGCTGCTTGAAGAAGCGGAAAGAGAAAAAAACAGTAAAAACAATGAAATTCCAATGAGAGATTAAGAAATGGCTGATTTATCAAAAAGTTCGGAGACGGTTAATATTCCGCAGGGAGCTTCACTGCATTTTATCGGCATCGGCGGCATCGGCATGAGCGGACTGGCGCAAATGTATGCGGCTGCCGGGTTCCGGGTTTCAGATCGGAAGAGCACACGTCTGAACTCCAGTCACTAGTGACTATCGAGTATGACGTCTTCTGCGTGA
>CAIJKT010000742.1 GCA_903821255.1 uncultured Lentisphaeria bacterium
ATAAAACGGTTTGAGCGGAAAAATTGAGAGGAATTTTACCGGTGATGAGAATTCCGGAACAAAACAAAACGATAATTGATGAGCCGTCGCTGGATGCTCTGGCGGAACACGGCGTCAGGGATGCCTGTCTGGCCATCGGGGTCTTTGACGGCGTCCACACGGGACATCAACTGCTGATAAAAAACCTGCTGGCAATGAGTCACAAACATCACTGCACGCCGGCGGCGCTGACTTTTTTCCCGCATCCTAGGGAGATTATCAATCCGGAGAATCCGCCGCCGCTGCTGGTTCCGCCGTTTAAAAAGATTGAACTGCTGCATCGGTACGGCATAAAAGCGGTGGTCACGATTCCCTTTTCCCGGGAATTTGCCGCGCAGTCCCCGGAGGAATTCATCAGGAACTGCCTGCATTCATCGCAGGTCAATATCCGCGGAATCTGCGTCGGCAGCAAGTGGCGTTTCGGCGCCGGCGGCTCGGGCGGCAGTTCTGTCCTGCACAATTTTGCCGACCGGGGCCACTTCGATTTCAAAGCGGTGGATGAACTTGTCATCGGCGACTCGATTGTCAGCAGCACCTCCATCCGCCGCGCGATCTCTTCCGGCCTGCTGGCCAAAGCCGGAGAAATGCTGGGACGCCCCTACAGTCTTTGCGGCATCGTGGAAAAAGGCTATCATGTGGCGGGGCCGGAACTGGCGCATCCGACCGCGAATCTTAAAATCACTTACGGCATTCTGCCGCCTGACGGCGTATATGCCGCGTCCGCCATTGTCGACGGCGGGCGCTATCCGGCGGCGGTCAATATTGGAATTTCCCCCACCTACAACCGCCCGGAAGACAAAAATAAACGCTTTGAAGTGCATATTATCGGTTTTGACCGCAATCTTTACGGCGCGTCAATCGAAGTGGAACTGCTCCAGTATCTCAGAGAGGAAAGGTGCTTCCTGAATGGCGCCATGCTGAAAACCCAGATTATTAAAGATATTGAAGATATTAAACAGATCATTATTAATTACAAACATAAATAACTCCCGGAGGGTATTTAAATGAACGAGAAAAAGACTTATTCAATTGTGGAACTGGCGGAAGTGCTCAATGTCCCGCGCACAACATTAAACGACTGGCTGACCCGCTTTTACCAGTACATCGAATGCGAAACCCGCGGCAAGAGAAAAGTGTATTTCGACACTTCGCTCGAAGTGCTGAGAGAAATTTCCGAACTCCGCAATTCCGGCATGGCATCGCCCGAAATTGAAACCGAACTGGCCAAACGCCACCCGGTTCATGCGGAAATCGCGCCGCCGCAACCGGAGGAAGAAACGGAAAACGGCGAAACCGCGGCTCAGCCGGAGGAAAAACAGGAACTGATGCCGCCGGTTGTCAGGCAGCAGGCGGAAGAGATCGGCAGAATGCTCGGCAAAGAGCTCCAGAACATCGCCGAGCGGCTTGAAGCCTCAAAGGACATGAGCAAAACATTCGCCCGCAGAACCATGCGCTGGTATATCCTGGCGCTGGTGCTGATTGTCGCCATGGGGGCTACCGCCATTGTCGTCACCATCAAAGCGGGCGAACTGCTCAAGCGGCAGGACTCCAAAATCTCCGGCAACAGCAGCATCCTCAACAAGATCGACCGGCAGAACGACTCCATCACCAAGGAACTCCAGCAGCGTGACCAGCTTATTGCCAAACAGAATCAGGATCTGCAGCGCATGAGCATTCTCCTGGATAAAAACAGCAGCGATTATCAGAAGAATATTGAAAAACTGCAGCAGGAGCTCAACAAGCAGCGCGAAGACTTCAAGGCGATGATTGAAAAAGCATCCCAGAGCGCCGACACTAAAACTTCCGCCGAACTCGCCGCAATAAAAGATTATTTCGCCAAGGAAAAGCTGGAATATATCAGCAAACTGGAAGTTCTCGGCAAAGAAACCGCCGAACGCGCCACCCTCATTGAACAGCTCAAGAATGATATGCGGAAGCAGTCCGAAGAGTATAAAGCCGCCCTGGCCAGAAATGAGAAAAATGTCATTGACGCCAAAGACAGCATCATTAACAAGCTGAAAGAGGAATTCACTCAGAAACGCCAGGAATATGCAAAAAAAATGCAGCAGTTGACCCGCGAAACTGAAGAAAAAAGCAAACAGATAGAAAGCCTGACCAAGCACGCCGGCGAACAGAACGACATCATCAACCAGATGAAGGCAAAACAGGCGGAACAGACGCCCCCCCTGGCTGAAAAGCCGGCGGCCCAGTAAGATTTCCGCCATAAAGCAAAACGGCGCAGTTTATCGCTGCGCCGTTTTTTATTGCAGTGGTTTAAACTGTTATCTGTATACCGGAACCGCATCCCTGAGCCAGAAATTGTTATATTTGATATCCTGAACATGGCTGTCGGCCCGCAGTGAATTACATGTTTTTATATCAATCCCGTGTGTCAGGATGCCCAGTGAGCCTGCATTCCCGTCGGCGGGCAGATCGTTGTTGACTATGGTGGCGGGAGTAACTATGCCGTCAGCCCAGTTGGTCATATACCACGTAAATGCAAACGGATATTTCTGGAATGCCGCATCGGCGGAGCCGCCGTTGGCGGTCTGCTGTTTGCCGTCGGCGATCGTAAGCACGTTAGTCGGAAACTTTATTCTGCCTAAAAGCATGGCCGGAAAATTGCTGGCATCCGGAACAGTCACCTTAAAATTGCCCATGCCGGTGATATATGGATTAGCGGAATAGGTCAGTCCGCCGGCGGTGTTGCCGGCTGAAATCTCCTGGCGCGTGGCCAGCGGGCAAATAAACGCAGTAGTCTTTTTGCCTTTCAGGTCACGATTCATGTAGGGGGCCAGAAAGCCGTTCCAACTGTATGTGGCAGCCACGCCGTTGACAATTCCGGGCTGGCGCGGCGGCATGTAATTCTTGTAATCGTCCGCATACATCTGGAT
>CAIJKT010000743.1 GCA_903821255.1 uncultured Lentisphaeria bacterium
CGACAGGGCTTTTGTGAACAAGAGCGGAGGATTCAAGGATTTGAATATTGACGAACACACCAGGAAACTCAATATTTCCTGCGGCGGATGCTGCGGACGGGCAATTCATCGCAAACTGCAATTGCTGGCAGCCAAGGCAAAAAAATACGATCAGATTGAAAAAGATGAAATCCATATAAAATTGTCGTCATGTATATCCAAAGATAACTATCACGGACCGCCGTGCCCCAATCTTGAATATATCAAAAAGTTAATTGACAAGACCGGTTTGAAATATAGTATGGACACTACTGTTTCAGAAAAAGCGGAAAAGCTAAGAGACAGCGGTGTTTATCAGAAATAAATGGTGACGTCTTGCATGTCCGGCTGTTATCAAAAACACGGCTGGCAGAAAAGACGCCGGGGAAGTACGATAAAAATCCAGCAAAGGAGAGTGTATCATGAATGTTAAGAAATTAGGAATTTGGGTTGATCACAAGGAAGCATTTCTGGTTTCAATGCAGGGAGACCAGACCGCAGTTGTGCATATCGAATCGAACGCCGACAGTCATTTTAAGCCGTCAGGCGGCTGGAAAGCCTCAGGAACTTCGGTGGCGCAGGCAGTATCAAAGGAACAAACAGCGGATGAGCGGCTGAAACATCAGCTCCATCAGTATTATCAGCAGATATCCGCGGAAGCCGGCAAAGCCGACAGAGTATATATTTGCGGTCCCGGTGCAGCGAAGACGGAGTTGGATAAAGAGATGAAAAAAGAAAAGAATATGCATGCGAGAATCGAGGCGGTTGAAACCTGTGATAAGATGACCGAAAAACAGGTTGTCGCAAAGGTGAAATCGTTCTTCCATATTCCTGCAAGACTGTCCTGACGGGCAATTGCATCTAACAGGCGGGAGAACTGCGGCGCAAGCGGCATTGTTCTCCCGTTTGCATTCCAATCGGCATTTTTTAGAAACTGCCGCTGATTTGTGCTTGCGGTTCGGTTGTATTTTCCCGCTGTATGGATTATAGTTAACTGCACACTGAAACATATTTCGGGAGTTCTCATGGATAAGTCAGCGATGCGGGCAGGAATAATTGTATTGATCTTCGGATTGATCTTGACATATTTCTTGTATAAAGAGATGCATGAAGTCAGTCTCAAAGACCTTAAATCCAAATTCCAGACTGAGGCACAGGAGCAGGCTGGCATAATCACCGATCATCTCGACGACGATTTGCAGCATTTTGAAATCATCCGCCGCTTCTTTAACTGTTCAGAAAATGTCACCAGGCGTGAATTCAGTTCTTTCACGGAGCCTTTTTTTCATAATTGCGGTTTTGATGTGATGTATTGGCTGCCGCAGGTATCCGGCGCCCGGCGGACCCAGTTTGAATCCAATCTCCGCGCTGAAGGGATAAAAGCGTTGGGGATTATGGAAACCAGCAAAGAAGGGAAGCGCATTCGCGCAAAAAATAAAAGCGAGTATTTTCCCGTTCTATACCAGGAACCATTGCACTCCGGAGATGGAATGGTTGGTGTGGACATGGTTTCCGATCCGGTAATTCTGCAAGCAATCAAGCAGGCTCAGGAATCCGGCGACTTTGTAGTGACTGAAAGCCGCCATTTTGCATATGAGCATAAAGAGAAGCGTGGTTACTGGGCATTGATGCCGGTCTTTGCCAACGGCGGGAAATCCCGTGAATTGAGCGGGGTGCTGATGTCCCGTTTTGTCGCAAGTGATTTTTTTAAAAATGCGATAAGATCATTTAAGCCGAGAGGATTTTCATTGTTTTTACGCGATATTACCGCGGTAAACGATCCCGTGCTGCTGTTTATGCAAAGTCCTAAAATCACTGAAGCCGGCATAAATAAATTTTCCTGGATGAACTACAAGATCAGTTTCCCGTTCGGCAACCGTATATGGGAACTGGAGGTTATTCCTGACAAGGAATTCGTTGATTACAATTTTGACAGAAGTTATATCGTCTGGTTTTGGTTCGGGATTGCCATGACGCTGGTGGTGTCATTTTATATTTACGGAATCATGTCCCGCAGGAGTCAGGCCGAGTCGATCGTAAAGAAACGCACCATCGAATTGCAGGAAAATGAAGAGTATTTGTCAACGATGCTGTACTCGATCGGTGATGGCGTGATTGCCGTGGATAACTCGGGAAACGTAAAAAAAATGAACCAGGAGGCCGAAAGGCTTACCGGCTGGAATTCGGCAGACGCCGCCGGGACGCCTCTTACTGAAGTATTTAAAATAATAAGCGCGCATACAGGGGAACCAGTGTTAAACCCGGTTTCCAAGGCATTGGAAACCGGTAAAATCGTGGGCCTGGCAAACAGCACGGTTTTGATTTCCCGCGACGGCGTCAAGCGGCAGATTGCCGACAGCGCGGCACCGATTCGCGGCGCTGATGACGCCGTTCATGGAGTGGTACTGGTTTTCCGGGACGTCTCTGACGAGTATTTGATGCGTCTTGAAATGCAGAGAAGTGTTGAGCGTTTCGAGCAGATATCGGAGCAGGCTCATGAAATAATCTGGGAAGTGAACGAAGAAGGAATATACACTTATGTCAGCAATGCGTGCTGGACCATACTGGGATACCGCCCGGAAGAAATAACCGGTAAAATGCATTATTATGATCTTTGGCCTCAGGAAGATTTCGATTCCAGGATGGAGATCGCCAGCGAGATTAGGCGCAAACGTGATGCTTACCGGGATTTTATGACCTGTTTTATCTCTAGAAACGGGGAAA
>CAIJKT010000744.1 GCA_903821255.1 uncultured Lentisphaeria bacterium
CTGAAATCAACTGCCCAAGGCATGGATCGCTAAGGCTCTTGATTTCAGTCCCCAAAGCTCTCCTCTTCACTTACCCCTCGCTCAACCCCTCTATCTATCGCCCGCAGGCGCCTGATGATCAGGAAGTCTATTGCATCTACTGCAAATCCGGCACAAATTTACTTGCAGAGAATTTCACTGCATTCGAATAAAGGCCTGAAATCAACTGCCAGACCGGATAAACCGCTCTGACAGCTGATTCCAGCTCTCCCCTTCATTATACTCCCCACTCAACCCCTCGTAATCTATCGCCCGCAGGCGCCTAATGGTCGTCCATATAAGAATCTTACTGCGTTACTCAACCGACCTTCAGTCTATTGATACTTTGAATTTATCAATAAGGGAGATTGTATATAGAAAGTTCCATGCCAACTTTATATTGATAATCTAAGTGGATATACACAAAATACTTATAACTATTAATCGCGCGCTGCATTGAAATTGTATATTATAAACAAAAATTGATTAAGAACAACCAACAAATCAATTAAGTGGTTTATAATAAATACATTAGCCTGATTGGAAAAAAGTCTTTAAATATCAATTTATATTGATATCATTGAAATCAATACAATGCAATAAATCTGCCGGAGCGATAACCGGCGGCGCCATTTGCGGAATACCCCATACGTCCGTTAACCCAGACCGAGCGGATACCCTGCGCCGGACGGTGGGGGTCGGCGAAATCAGCAGAGGAATTATAATGGACGGGATCAAAGAGAACAAGATCGGCATATGCGCCGGGGACGATTCTGCCACGCTCCTTCAAGCCGAATAAGGTTGCAGGCAACAAGGTGCATTTCCGGATAATTTCCTCCAATGGCAGAATATTTTTCAGCAGTTCAAAGAATACCGGAAACGCGCCGAAGCCGCGGGGATGGCTCCGTCCGAGCGAATAATCCGCCGGCCGGGCGCTTTCATCCGTTCCGCAGGCGGTGAAAGGCTGCGAGGCGATGCGCCTCACGTTTTCCGGAGACATGCCCTGAAAAGCCGCCATCGCCCCGGCAGCGTCGGCCTTCAGAATCTCCGCGCAAATTATTTCAGGACGGGTTTGCCGGGATGCCGCGATCTGTTCAAAAGTATTTCCGGCAAAAGCATTCATGCCGTCAGCGGCGGAGCTTACCAGCCGGACGGTCTGCCAGCGCCGGGACGGATACTCCGCCAGCCGTTCGCATACCGCGGTAAAATTATGATCATCGGCGATGAATTTCCGGAGCGCGACATCATCCATATTGTCGTATGGCTCCGGCAGGATCATGCTGAGCTGAGTCATTGATTCAATATAGGGGTAGCAGTCGGCGGTCACGCTGATTCCGCCGGCGGATGCCCGGGCGATTGCAGCCAGCGCCGCATCAAGTTTACTCCAGTTTTTCTCCCCGGCAGTCTTCAAATGGCTGATATGCAGTTGCCGCTGTCCGGCGCCGGAGCAGGCCGACACCGCTTCATCAATGGCTTCAAGCAGCAGATTGCCTTCACTGCGCAGATGTGTCGTATAAGGCCGCTCAAAGCCGGCCAGCGTTCCCAGCATCCGGCACAACTCTTCAGTATCCGAAAACTTGCCCGGCACATAGAGCAGACCGGAGGAAAGTCCCGCCGCCCCCTGCACCAGCGAATCGCTTAAAAGCGCCAGAATATCCGACTGCTGACGGACGGACAACACTTTCTGCTCATATCCGGCGGCGGCGGCCCGCAGCGTATTATGCCCGCACAGCGCCAGAATGTTTACGGCGGGACTGCGCCGGTTGATTTCCACGCCGTACTCCCGCAAGGAGCTCCATGATATTTCCACGCCGTAATTGCGGTATAATTCCTGCAAGTGCTCCTGGTTGTTCCGGTTGACCGGAAATACCGAAAGTCCGCAGTTGCCGACGATTTCAGTCGTCACCCCCTGCGAGATTTTGCCGTAAGCTTCCGGCGCAGCCAGAATTGAAATATCGGAATGGGAATGAGCATCTATAAAACCGGGACATAGCGTTAACCCTTCTCCGTCAACAATCTCCGAATCTGAATCCGCATGCAGGCGCTGCCCGGCGGCTTTTATCCGTTCGCCTTCAACCAGCACCTCTCCGGCCTTGCCCGGTGTTCCCGTTCCGTCAATTATGAAAACGTTTTTAATCAGAAATGACATTACCACAGCCTGCAATAATTATTTTACAACATTGTTCCAGTAAAAGAATTTTCAAATAAAATAGCATCTTCCGGCAAACTCTTTTTGAAAAAAGCATAAAAAAAATGTAAATTTATGAACTTTTTTTAACATCAAATGTCTAATGCGGCGTAGGTATGTGTGAATTTGGAAACAAAAACTGACGGAGAACTGATCGCTGAGTTCAAAAACGGCAACACCTCCGTGTTTGATTTGCTGATAGCGCGTCATGCCTCAAAGCTTTACAGCACGGCATACGCACTGATCTCGAATCATCATGATGCCGAAGAAGTTGTTCAGGACACGTTTGTCCGTGCCTACCGCGGCCTGAACAACTTCCGGGGTGATTCCAATCTGGATACCTGGCTGCACCGGATTGTCAGCAATCTGGCCAGGAACAAATACCACTGGAACCGCCGCCGCGGCGCCGGTTTGAATATCAGCATCCATGATACCGGCAATGATCCGGAAAAGGATAAAAGCGAAGAAGATATGCCGCTCCCGGATTGTTCCAGAGTGCCGGACCGGCAGCTTGAAAACTCGGAAGTGGAAAAATGTCTCGCGGAAGGACTGGCGCATCTGCCGGAAGCACTTCGCGAAACCATGATTTTAAGACATGTTCACGATATGTCTTATGAACAAATAGCAGAGATTCTGCAATGTAAGGTTGGAACGGTAAAATCCAGAATCGCCCGCGGACGTGAAATCCTCCGGGAGATCATGAACAAATTCGGAGTCTGTTGAAAAGTAAAATGCTAAAAGGATTGAAAAATGGCCGGCAATAATATAAAAAATGGAAAATGTCCGCTTCCGGAAGTCATCAGCGCCTATTTTGACGGAACGCTGGAATCCGGATCGCCGGAGTTCCGCCATATCAAATCCTGTCCGGAATGCAATAAAGTACTCAACTCCTATGCGGCAATCGCCAGGGCGCTGAAATCCATGCGCCAGGATAAAGACACCGCCGCGCTGGTCAACTCCATTACCGCCGGGGTTCACCGCAAACTCCAGGCCCCTGCCCCCCGCAGCATCCCTTTTACTAAATATATCCTGCGCATCGCCGCGACAGCGGCGATTGCCGGGGTTGCATTATACTTTGCGGCAAACAGCATGATTGATACGAAGCCGGCCAAAACTGCTGCTCCCGCTTCTCCGGCAAATCTTGTCCCTCCCCAAGTCGCCAGACAGGATAAACAGGAGTTGTATCCGTACTACACCGGCTCGGACAGCGGCGTATTGAGCGGCGCAACTGCCGAAAATGCAGTGCCGCTGCAAAATCTGGTCAACGTTGATTACGGCAATTCGTTCAATCCGGTGTTTAAAATGGACAGCGCCGCGGACGGAAAATCCGGCAAACCGGCGCCGATCGGCGGAAGTGTCCATCAGGTATGGGTCGTTCCGGATATTAAGGACTCGGCGATAACTTTCAAAAAACTGCTTGACCGTTACGGCGTGCCGCAGAAAGACATCAGCACCGCAGTCAACGGCAACTCTTTCAAAGCCCAGACCTTAATGACCAAAGGGCAACTGGTGAATCTGGTCAAATCCTGCAAAGGCGCCGGTTTTGAACTGATCACCCCGCAGGCCCCCCAGCCCGAACAGAATACGTTTCTGGGCCGGGCTTCCGATCCGGTGTTCTTCTCAGTGGAACTGCTGCAGAACGAACAGCCCCGGCAATAGATCAATTTTAAATATCAATTACTTGCCTTCCATGCCCAGCCGGCTGTTCAGCATCACGCCGGTTTCAGTCCTGACATTTTCCAGCAATTCCCTTTCCTGCGGCGCTGTCGCTGTCATCAGCTTGCGCGTCGCGTCCTGACGGACAGCCTTGACGACAGATCTGAATTGTGCAACCGTGCCGTCCTGACTGCCGCCGATAGTGCGGATCTGCCGCCCCAGGCCCTTGCACTGTTCCTCTTTTTCTTCGTCGGACAGCTTTGCGTCGCACAGCGCAATTACTTTTTCAGTCAATGCGGTGCAATATGGCGGAGTTTTCATATTGTCCTTTGATTTAGCATAGTACCAGCTAATTTGCGTCAGTTCTTTTTCGAGTTCATTGATTAACGGATCGAGCCGGGGATTAATCCGTTTTTGCTCCTCAAGCATTTTTACCATTTTAAGCTGCCAGGCGGCATAATCTTCAATGCGTCCGCGAATGGTCTGGACAAACAGATTCATTTGGACAAATGCATCCTGAATATGCTTCTTCTCTCTGGCAGACTCGCTGCGGTAAAAAATCTTTTCCACTTTTTCGGTAGTGCCGCAGGTGGCAGGATAGTGGTTCCTGGGGGAGTTCATCGCTTCAAGGCGGTTATTCAGTGCCTGGGGCAACAGTTTCTGCAGGGCATTTTTAGGCATGGTGATGCCGGACGGGGTTTTGCCGGTGCCGGTCAGGGCGTAGATCAGTGCCGGTGTGGCATTGAAGACAGAGTTTTTTCCCAGTTGAAGCATGGGGTATTTGGCGAAAGCCTTATTGTCCTGAAGATAGCACGGGTAAACGAATCCGCCTAAATCGGAAGACCAGGCCTGCCAGGCGGAAAGATTGATGAAACCGACGCCGTTGCCAATATATCCGCTGTTGCCTTTCGGGATCAGAAGCCAGGATTCACAAGTGGGACTGTCAACATGGAAGCCCTTGTCCAGAAATGTTGCCAGTTTCCATTCAGCCGGAAACGGCGGAGTCCAGTTCAGGGCAGTAAAACTGCCTGAATTAAGTTTTTCAACGGCCTTGTACCAGATCCCCTTGGCGGCGAGTACGCCGATCCAGAACTTGCTTTTACTATCTGCGGACAGTGCTGCCGATTCGAACAGATTATCTTTTTTAGTTTCAGTGATGCTCATTTTCGGCGAATCCCATAACAGTGCCAGCATGGCGCCGCCATTGTCAATCAGGTTTACCAGTAAATGATTATCGGCGGGGATGTTCATTGCTGCCGCCGGTGCTGATTCCGGATAGAAGACCATGGAATCGGCCAGAAAGTCCGGCAATACCAGCGCTTCGCTTTTCATGGCGGTCAGGATCGACGCTTTGCCTTGAGCAAAATCCGACTCCGCTTCCACATATTCAAAACCTTCTTTGACGGAATAAGTCACGGTTACGGACAGGCCGCCTGAAAAACTGTAAATGACTTCCACGACCGCCAGTTGCGGCGTATCTTTGACGACTTTAAATGAACTGACGGATGCGGCATTGCCCTGCTGAAATGCATTCAGCGAAACCGCATTGCACAAACTATCTCCCTGCATATACGACAGCACGGCACCCGGATTGCCTTTGGCAATATTCAAGGCAATTCTGCTGTTTTGGATTTCAAGAGTTTGTTCTGACTGCTTTATCCTGAC
>CAIJKT010000745.1 GCA_903821255.1 uncultured Lentisphaeria bacterium
AAAAATACCACTTATTCCTTTACAACTCCTAAGTGACCATCACGGCGGTTTTAATTGTTTTATATGGAGAGGTACCGCTACTGTGGAATCATGACCTGGTTTTACGGTTCCGGTTCTGCGGATAATCGTCAGTCAGGATCATGTCCAGTGAAGTCGGATGTTTTACGCGTGCAATTGAAAATCAGTTTACCCGTGGTATCTTATAAAAAAATGGAGGGCTGCAATGATATCTTCCGCAATGACAAATAAAATTTATGAACAGGCTCTCGATCTGCCGACAGACGACCGCATGGTGCTTATAGACAAGCTTCTTCACAGCGCAAATCTGCCAACGCAACCGGAAATCGACAAGTTATGGGCTAAAGAAGTTGAACGAAGATGCAAAGACATTGAAACCGGGAAAGCAAAACTGATTCCAGGAGAAGAAGTTTTTAGAAAAATAAGACAAAGGTTTGGTAAGTGAAATTCAGTTTTCATGAAGTTGCCGAGGATGAACTGATATCGGCAATAGAATATTATGAAAGTTGCCAGCCCGGATTGGGTTTTTGCTTCTCCGAAGAAGTATATGCTGCGATTCATCGAGTATGTAAATTCCCTTTGGCATGGGAATTGATTGATTCCAAAACAAGACGCTGCCTCACGATCAAATTCCCTTATGGAATTCTTTATCGCATCTCAGAAAAGGAAATCAGAATCATGGCGGTAATGAATTTGCACCGGAAACCAGAATATTGGAAAAACAGAAAATAAATCAGCAGAACAATTCCATACAGTTACCGACGGCATCACAGGATAATCACCGCGACTGCGGGATGTAAATTCAATTCCCCATGAAGAGCTTGAAGGAAATGAAGGAAAGCGGGGATTAAGAGACCATTATCGCAGAGTAATAAAACAATAGAGAAATTAAGTTCATACCCCGGCAGCGTGAATGTACATGAAGAAAAAAATCATACTGATAATTGCTGTATTCATTACGAATACGGTAATGGCCTGGATTGTGTTCAGCCCGCAAATAATTTTGTATTGCATACAACACCAGAAAATATTTCTGCTCAAGGAATGCCTTTATTTGGGGGGGAATGCAAACACCAGACTTGAGGGTGGCGTAACTCCTTTAATGGCGGCATCCTCCATGGGAAGAATTGCCGCGGTTAAATTGTTGCTGGCACATGGGGCAGAGGTAAACGCCCGAGATTGCGATAACTGGACTGCATTGATGCTGGCGGTCAACAACAACAGATTGCAAATTGTTGAAATGCTGCTTAATAAGAAAGCCAATCCCAATCTTGGGAGCACTGATAAAGGCTCTAATTCATTGATGATAGCCACAGCAAAAGGCTCTACGGATATAGTCGAAATTCTTTTGAAATACGGAGCGAATGTCAACGCCCAGGATTACGATAACTGGACAGTGTTGATGCAGGCAGTCAACACCAAAAAAGTTCAAATTGTTGAAATGTTGCTCAGTAATAAAGCAAATCCTAATCTCGGGCGTTCCGACGGAGGGCATACTTCGCTAATGTTGTCCATAATAAACAACTCTCCGAAAATGGTTGAAATTCTTTTGAAATACGGGGCAGATCCTAATATTAGAAATAAGAAAAACGGCGCGACTGCGATATTTTATCCTGTTGTGGGAAATAACGTTGATATCACAAAGTTGCTTCTTCAATATGGAGCCACGGTGAACCTCTCATCCAGACAAGGAGAACCGCTTTTGTTATTGGCGACAAGAATAGACGCCTCTTTGGAAATAATCAATTTATTGGCCAAATCTGGAGCTAATATTAAAGTCACAGATGATGAAGGTAATAACGCATTATTTTACTGTGAAAGTTCAGAACTAATTAAGTTTTTTGTCAATAATGGATTAAACCCTAATATACAAAATAATGAAAAGATGACGCCGTTGGAATACGCTTGTGATGAAGGAAATCAGCAAACAGTGAATACTCTGATTGACTTTGGCGCAAACGTTAATCATCAAGATGTCGCTGGAGGAACTCCTTTAATAAGGGCGGTGCTAAAAGGACATTATCAAATTATCAGCACCTTATTAGAAAAAGGTGCTGATATAAATATAGCTGATAAAGTTGGTCACACTGCATTAGATATTGCACTTAAAATTAAAAGTGAAAAAATAGTTGAACTTCTAGAAAAACATGGAGCAAAACCGGGCAAAGACATTCTGTGCGCAAATGGAAAATTGTTTTAAAATAGCGTTAAAGGATGGTTTGTTATAGTTCTTTTACCTGTTTCATATAGATAAATGGGTAGAAACAACAGAGGCGAACCTCGCTGAAAGGGCTTAAAAGGCCATTTTAAAATGCCTGTTTTCTTGTTGATTCTGTTTGCAGACGGACGCGGGTTATAAGTCCGCAGGAGTCCGCAGTTATGGATAAAGACTTTCTCCAAGCCATATTGAACTTCAAGAGTTATTGTGCAAGTTATTTTTAGCTTGGCGGCGTGAGGCCGCCGCCTAAAATCTCAGTTTACAATAAGGTCGGGATTGGCCGGGCCGAAGTGTTTTAGCATGACAATCGGATCGGTCGCCGATGCATTGACAATCTTCACGCCTGCAGTTGCGGCGGACTCGGAGATGAAATATTCATCATTAGTCAGTTGTCCGTAACGTATCAGCGCCGGAGTGTCGATATCCCATAACCCCATTCTGCCGTGGCCCTGCATCATGATGATGCCATACGCCGCCGCGTCTTTGATGATAACGGATTGTCCGGGGAATACGGTCAGTTCTTTGGCCGAGAAGGCCGCCGAGCGGTAGCATATCCACTTTTCGCTGTAACCCTGCGCGGCCATTTCCGTCTCCGGCTTTACCGGTATAGGCGACATAAAACGATTCTTTACAAATTCCGGATCGACGTTCAGTTCCCAGTCAATCACCTCCACCAGATAGTCGAAATCGCCTTTGCGGTCGGCCGGACAGTCTTTCCACAACAGCGCCTCCGGTACGATCTGGTTATCTACCAGCGACTGGTACATGGCATAAACGTCGGACGCCACCTGCGGTTCGTAGGTGCAGAGACTGCCAGGCGCATGGAGGACTCCCGGCGGCACGTCCCAGCCGGTGCCCGGTTCCAGGCGGTAGGCGCGGGACAGATTGGTGATGCGGTTATCGCCTTTGGTAAAGTTCATCAGCGATTCCCTGACCCTGGCTTTTGTGGTTCCCGGCTCGAAGCCGAAAAAGGTGTAAGGGAAATGGCCGCCGTGATTATTCAACTGCGGCGGAAAATAATAGGCTTCCGGCTTGCCGCGCTGTCCGACCAGCGCCGCGTGGGCGTCACGGTGATGGACATGATGCGGCAGCGGTCCGAGATTGTCAAAGAATTTTGAGTAAATCGGCCAGCAGCCGTATTTATTCCAGATGCGCTGTCCGACCAGTTGTTCTTTCAATTCAGCCACCGCTTCTTTCAGCAGGATCAGTTCATTGCCGGGACCGACAATTTTGCTGAGGCCTTCGTCCTGGCCGGTGAGCGGACCGTTGTCCGCCGGGGTGGCGGAGGCGAGCCAGCGTTCGTCGATGCCGCCGCGTTCACCGCCCAGCGCATAATAGTCGTCCGGGTGCAGTTTGATGCGGCGTCCGGGGATGCAGAACGAGCGGGGGACCCAGTTCGGCGCAAGGCGGACGATTCCTGCGCCCGCTTCGAAAGCTGATGCGGCAATGTTTTTCACATTCATACGTCTACTCCAGGTTTATTTCGATCATTTCAATAGTTTCGAGAAAGGGGATATCGATGCGGAGCGTTCCGTCAACGCTGGCCGCATTCAGTTTCATGCCGTCGGATACGCGGACAGCCGATACCGGTTTTGCGCCGTTCAGGCGGAGTGTTACCGCGAGATCGCGCACCGGGACGTTCGGGAGTTCTTTCTGGTAGTTCACGAGCCCGACAATTATGGCGTTTTCCACGGTGCTTTTCAGAGTGGTGATTTCAACGCATTCAGGGGCATTCGTCTCTGCGATAACTGTTGACGGTGCATATTCGCGGAAGAGCCAGGTTCCGAAAACCTGCTGCGCGTCCTGCTGAAGCGAAAGCACCGGCGATGAAAGGTAAACGCATTTTCCTTTTCCGTACTGGTTGACCGTAAGTCCGGCGAAACCGGTGTCCGCACCCGGCGGATTGCTGTGTATCGAGGCGTACTCCGGGGCATCCGGATCGAAAACCGGCTCGTTGATACGCGCTATCACTTTTGCGTTTGTCGCGTTCACGAGCGGCGCGGTTTCATGCGAGGATACCAGCCAGCGGCGGTCGATGAATGAGAGATAATGGAACCGTTTGGCCTTCGCGCCGGTTGCGGATACGCCGAAAACGTCAGCGAGGGCGAAGTCACCGGTGGTCGAGCCGTCGGGCGTCATGAGCGAGGTATTGCCCGTGGCGATCAGCGTACCGCCGTTTTTGACAAAGACGCGCAGCTTTTCATTTTCCTCCGGCGTGGTATAGAGTATATTGTTCATGATAATTGTTTTGAATGCGGAGAAATCGCCGCGTCCGGTTACCGCCGCGAACGGAATATGCGCTCTGGTAAGGATGATTGAAGCGCCGGTCATTTCATCGACCGCCGGTTTATTGCCGCTCGGCAGCATGATGTCCGCGGAGGCGTTCTCATCGATATACGCCGCGGAGGAGTAATAGAGCGCGGTTCCGGCGCTTATCACCGGGCGGTGGCGCTGGATTGTCCTGGTGAACGGCGAAAGCGTTTTTGATACGGCGCCGAGGCGCTGATAGACCGGTTCCTCCAGAGTTCCGTCGGGATTGATGGCGTCGATGAAGAAATAGGCCCCGGCATTGGCGAGCGTGGTTGCCGCTTCCGCCGTCAGTTGCGCCTCCGATTTCATCGACGTGTGATCATGGAGATCCACGCAGCGGCTGGTCATAAATTCATACGGCAGACTGCGCGATGCGGCGGCGAGGATTTTTGCGCCGAGAATATGCTGATACTTGCCGCCGTAAAAGTCCCCGGAGGTGTAGTCGCAGGCGTCGGCGATGTCCAGCGTATAGCCCTGCATCCAGCCGTGCATGATGGTGCTCGTCTGATGCGTTACCGTGATATTTTTCCGGGCTTTGACCGCGGAGGTTATCGCCTGCGTGAATGCCGCCATCGAACGTTCGCGGAAACGCTGAAAGGATATCCATTCCCTGTCGCGCCAGTCGATCTTCACCGGTATTTCGCGCCCGGTCTCCGCCCGGTATTTCTCGCGGCAGGAGGGGCATACGCAGATGCCGGGCCAGAACGTCATGTCGTTGAAGATGCCGTCCACATCGTATGCGATCACTTCGCTTATTTGCGCAATGGTGAATTTGACGTATTCATCATTATTCGGGCAGCTCCACCAGTATCTTCCGCCGTGCTGACTGCCGTCGGGGTATGTGACCCGCCATGCCGGATGCGAGCGGGCCGAATTATTATGGTAGATGCTTGTATAATAGGCGACCGGTACAATGCCGCTCCGCCGCAGCAGTTGTACCGTTTCGCCGAAAATGTCGCGTCCGTCAAGACTGGCATGCATGTGGCCGACTTTGGTCGGATAGTAACAGTTGCCGTTGTGGCAGCAGGCATATACCATAGCGGCTTCCACCCCGGCTGTTTTCACCATCCGGACATATTCCGCCGGGTCGAACCGCCGCATGAACTCCGGTTTAAGATCGGTAATATGATTATCGATCAGCAGCCGGGAATAACATTTTTTCATCCATTCCATTTTTTATATCCTTTTAATGATATTATCTTATCTATAGTATAATGAGTTTTACTGCTTGAATCAATTGCACAATTATGCTATTATTTGCACATAAATGATATTCAAAGGAAAAACCCATGAATGACTGGCTGTATCGTATTTCACCGTGTCTGCGGATTGCCGGCAATGCGCCGACGCAGTCCGGCTGGGTGGAGGCGATGCGCTATATCTACGAGCACGAACTGGTGCTGTTCGAACACAGCGATTACGCTGTGGAGATTGAAACGGAGAAAATTGAGTGTCCGGCCGGGTCATACATCATCGTGCCGCCGGGACGGCGGCATATCTCGCGGGAGACCGCCGGGCGGGCGGGGCATCGCTACTGGGTTCATTTCGACTGGCTGTTCAGCGGTGATTCCGCCCATCTGCCCGTCATGACCTACTGCCCGGCCCGGCCGCAGGAACATCTGTTCCGCCCCGCGCCGGATCTGGTGCCGTCGCAGATTCTGCACGGTACGGTCCGCAACCTGAACACCACGCTGGAGCTGTTCAGGCGGATTGAAAACCTGTTCAATTTCGGCAGCGGCCAGGAGAAAATGGTCAGCCGTGGAATTTTTCTTGAATTGCTGCTGGATCTGCTTTGTCCGGAAAACGAGACCCGGACGCCGGAGGACGCGGCGGTCCGGCTGGCCTCAAAAATCCGCCGCCAGTTGAGCCGGTTTGCAGACCGGCAGGTCAGCGTCACCGGATCGGTTCAGGATTTTTTACAGGAATCAGGTGTATCCTACGCGCATCAGTGCCGGATTTTTAAGCAGTGTTACGGCATTTCGCCGCTGCAATATGTCACCGAATTGCGCATGACCCGGGTCAAAAATCTATTGCGCGATACCAGCTATTCCGTTTCCGAAATAGCCGGAATGGTCGGATTTGATAACCTCGGCTATTTTTCCCGTGTTTTCAAGAAAAGCACAGGACTTACGCCGCGCGAATATCGCAATCATTGAGCGTCAGCGCAGTTCTTTGGCGATGATCCGGCAGACGCCTTCGATGTTCTGGACGGGGAGCAATTCGAGCGAACCTTCATTTTCCGGAGTGGTACGGTAGGCTTTCCGCCAGTCTTTATTTTCCTTGATGTAATAGTTCAAATCTAAAACTGCGGCGCCGTATTCGCGGGCCAGGCGTTTTATTTCGCTGGAAAGTTCCTCCTCCTGCGGCGTCGGGACGGCTGGGGGGAAGGGGGTGGCCAGCATCAGGTTGCGGCCTTTGAAGGCGGAGATCAGGGCGGCCAGCATGCGGTATTGATTTCTGACCGGAATGCCGTCGTGAAGTTCGCGCACCGGGGGAATGATGATGGCGGCATCGGCATCGGATTTCAGGATGAAGGGCAGGGTGGCGGCGAAATTTTCCAGCAGGCGGTTGTCGCCGGAATTGCGCCACGGAATGAATTCCAGTTCGATTTCCTCCTGATTCAGCAGCTCCTGCAGCATATTGCTGAAGGCGCTGGTGCCGCAGGCGAAATCATCCGCCACTACCAGCACTTTGGAGGTTCCGGCGAGCCGGTTGATCACGGTTGCCGGGAGTTCCCACTTTCTGATTTCAGAGAGTTCCGGACGGTGAATGACTGGGATCACGATGCTGCCGTCG
>CAIJKT010000746.1 GCA_903821255.1 uncultured Lentisphaeria bacterium
CGCTCTTATGGCGGTTGAAGAACTCGATTCCGGCGGCAAGCCTGGCTTCCGCGCCCTTGCCCTGGACCGGCGACGGATAGATTTTGATGTGGATGTTGGGAAAGCGGCGGTTGATGATCTGCAAAAAGTCCCGCACCGCGGCGCCTTCCGGCGACGTGACCACGCCGATCCGGCCGGGCAGCACGGGAATCGGTTTTTTACGGGCGGGATCGAACAGGCCTTCGGCTTCAAGCTTGGTTTTGAGCATTTCGAACCGCCGCTGGAGTTCGCCCATGCCCACCGGGCGCATCATTTTTATGGAAAACTGGTATTCGCCGCGGACTTCATAAACGGTCAGTTTGCCGTAAACTTCCACGGCGGTGCCGATTCGCAGGTTCATCGCTTCGCATTGCGCCGCGCCGCCGAAAAATACCGCGCGCAACTGCGATTTTTCGTCTTTGAACGTCAGATAGACATGCCCGGAACGCTGGATGCTCAAGGTGCCGACTTCGGCCTCCAGCCAGAACGGCATCAGGCTGTTCTCCACGATCTCGCGAATCGCGGCATTGACATCGGACACCCGCCATATTCTCTCGTCCTGCATCTTAGAACATCCCCGTGGCTTTTAGCAGAGATGCAAATAAGCCGGTCACAAATTGAGCCGAAATCACCCCGGCAATGAATAAATACCGGGCGAACATGAATATCATAATGAAAGCGATAACCGCCGTGCCTTTCATGAATTCTGACTGCTCGAACCGGATTTTCCGGATTTTGGGAAACAGGCCTCTGAAAATCGCCCAGCCGTCGAGTATCGGAACCGGCAGCAGGTTAAACAGGAATAACGCCATATTGATAATTGCGCCGAAAAGAATGAGACTGACTGCCGCCGCCTGGACTCCCGTTAAATGAGTAATGGCGGTAAGGAGACAGAACACGAAAAACAGGATCAGGTTCATCGCCGGGCCGGCGAACGCCACCAGCGCCTCGCTGTAATGGTGTTTCATCCGCCGGGGATCTACCGGCACCCGCCCGAAGGCAAGACCGAAGAATGCCAGCATCAGCAGCGACATGATTCCCATCTGCTTGAACGGGTTCAGGGTCAGATGCCCTTCGTCGGCGGCGGTGGAATCGCCCTGTTTCAGCGCCATCCAGGCATGGGAGAATTCGTGGCAGCAGATTGAAAAAACTACCATCAGCGTTATGGCGAGAAATTCTTCCGGATTGGTAAAAAGCTTATTGATGAACAGATCCATATTATATAACTACTTTCCTGGTTTTTTCACCCGTTCCGGGTTTTATTCTTTGACACTTTTCACGCTTCCAATTTCCACCGGCCAATACTGAAAGGCCGGGGTTTCGTAGGGATGGGCCTTTTTCAGCGCGGCGATCACTTGCGGCAGACACCCGCCGCCGCAGATGAATTCCACTTTGAATTCCAGCACCTGTTCGACTGCGCCCTGAGTGCCGATAAACGGCCTGCTGCCGGGGCAGGGGCGGAACTGCCCGGTGCCTTCGCTCTGCCAGCAGCAGTTGTCGTAATTGCCCAATTTGCCGCCGCCGGCGTCGAATACGGCATTCTTCACTTCCTCAAGATGCGTCGCCGGAACATGGAATTCCACTTTATAATATTTGTCCATAATCTTCCTGCTGGTTTATCGTCCGCTATAACCTATTGATCAGATGTCAAAAATCAAGCGCTCCGGGCAATTAGACGCCGGAAATCAGAGAACATCATTGCTCATTCTGCGGAATGTGTTCAGCAGCCGACAACGATTTTCAGTTTCAGCAGCGCTCCCGCCAGTGCCCTGCTGTTATCAAACATATCGGCAATCTGATATGTCAGAAGAAAAAACAGCGGGTAGAAAAATTCAGGTCTGGAGTACGACCAGCCCTCGATTAATTTTACATACTTGTTCCGGGCAAGGCGGATATTGGCCGCCATGGAAATTGCCACGCCTAAAACGGCCCCCCCGACAGCATCCGTCGGGTAATGCAGGCCTAAATATATCCGCGGAAAGCAAATGATGAATATGGTGTAGGCCAGCGCAAATATGCCGGCCATTCTTGATACAAAGCACAGACCGGTCGCCAGCGTGAAAAACAGTACGGCATGATCACTGGGGAATGCACTCCAGCCGTCCAATGCCGTCACCTCTTCCCCGTATGGCAGCAGGAAATGCAGGCTTGCTTCATGTATCGGCCTCAGGCGTAACGGCAGCGCCAAGGCCAGCCCCCTTGCCAGAAATATCGCAAAAATACTGCTGCACAGAGTCGTGATTATGTATTCGCGATCATGCGAATCACGATCTTTGTTCTTGAACCAGGCCCACCAGAAAATAGCTACGATGATGCTTGACTTGATCAAATTATTGTAGGCTATGAACACCATGGTTTTGTCAAACGTCCATGAATGCTGGACAAAATGGTTGACATAGATCATTATTTCACGGTCGAAAAACCCCATATTATCCCTCCAACTGCCTTATGTCTAAACGTCGTCATCCGCTATTCGCTATAAACTAATGACCGGACTGCAAAAATCAAGTGCGCATGACAATAATAGGTTGAAAGTGTCGCCTGCCGGACATTGCATTCCGACACTTTGGAGTGCCGTTGAGCACGGACATTTTCGGTTTTACAATCATTTTGGACATTTTTGACACCGCCGCTGCATATTTTGGACAACCTTTTCCCATCAGCCCCATAGGCCCCATCAGCCCCATAGGCCCCATAGTTCCCGCACTCCGATACTTTGGAGTGCCGTTGAGCACAACGTTTTCATAACTTTTCTCGCTTTCACCACTCCGAGACTAGGCCCCATTGTTTTCGCGACAA
>CAIJKT010000747.1 GCA_903821255.1 uncultured Lentisphaeria bacterium
AGCCCATTGAAGTCAATTCCTGAAAAATCGCCAGAAGAGCACCGCGGCCGATCCCCAGCTCCTGACACAATTTTCGCTCAGCCGGCAAAAAACTGTTCTCAGGCCAGTAGCCACTTTCGATGCGTTCTTTTAAAATTCTTAATGATCTTTTAGTATTCTCATGCATAATTACTCAAATTAACCACGAATGATTGAAAATTCAAATCATTTTTAAAAAACTCTTGACAACTTATGTGGCAAAGGGTATAATTATGCCAATGGCATATTTTAATTAAATGAGGATTTTACGATGAAAATAATTGATGCGCATAACCATCCGGACTGGCATGGTCATGATTTGAACAGATTTCTTGCCAATATGGATCAATATGGAATCGAAAAGACCTGGCTGTTAAACTGGGAATGTGCTGAACACGAATACAATGCAAGTTACAAGCACGTGGTTCCTGCTCCGCTGCTGGGTTCTCTGACCGGCCCCATTCCTTTCAGCAGATGTGTTTCTTATAAAGAGCGGGCACCGGAACGCTTTGTTCTCGGTTACTGTCCTGATCCGCGCGTGTCAGATGCCTGTGCCAGGTTGAAAGCCGCCCATGAGATTTACGGCGTCAAAGTTTGCGGCGAACTCAAATGCCGGATGATGTATGACAGCCCGGATGCGCTGCGCTTATTCCATCTGGCCGGGGAACTGAAAATGCCGGTGACATTTCATTTGCAATATACTTTTCAGAAGAAATATACCGATCCCTGGGACGAATGGTGGGGCGGAACCATTGACACACTGGAACGAGTGCTCCGAGCCTGCCCTGAAACGATTTTTCTGGGACATGCTCCTGGATTCTGGATTCACATTTCCAATGATGAGTTGTGGAAGCAGTCCAATTATCCGCCTCAGGAAGCCAGGGTTATTGAAGGTGGAAAAATATCAGAGTTGATGCGGAAATATCCGAATCTGCACTGCGATATGTCGGCCGGTTCCGGCTGCATGGCTTTACGCAGGGACCCGGAATTTGCGAAAAAGTTTCTTATCGAATTTCAGGACCGCATCCTTTATGCCCGTGACTATTTTGACAACATCCATCAGGAATTTATTAACGGATTGGGATTAACGACAGAAGTGCTTAACAAAATTTATCACGCTAACGCGGAAAAATTAATCGAGGAATAAAAAATGAGTGAAGAACTAGTAATCAATGGCGGAGAAAAAGCCGTATCGGCATTACCCGGCCGGTTCCATTTCGGAAAAGAGGAAAAGGCGGCAGTCGACGCTCTTTTCGACGAAGCAATAAAAAGCGGGAATGCTCCCGGCTACAATGGGCCTCAGGAGGAAGCATTCTGCAAGGAATTCGCCGAATTCATGGGGGCAAAATATGCCGACGGCACTAATGGCGGCACCAACTCGGTATATGTGGCGTTAAAGGCGTTGAATCTGCCGCCTTTTTCAGAGGTGGTTGTCGGTTGCGTAACCGATCCGGGCGGCATGATGCCGATTGTGATCAATAACTGCATTCCGGTACCGGCCGATACTGTTTCAGGTTCATTCAATACCGGAGCCAAAGAAATTGAAGCATGCATCACTGAACGTACCAGCGCGATTGTAGTCGTCCATATCGGCGGCGAACCTGCCGATATGCCCGCGATTATGAAAGTGGCCGAAAAATACAGGTTGCCGGTAGTTGAAGACTGTGCACAGTCGCACATGGCCAGGATCAACGGTAAAAATGTCGGGACCTTTGGCCGTTACGGCGCTTTCTCCCTGATGTTCGGCAAGCACATGTGCACCGGAGGGCAGGGCGGGGCGGTCATCTGCAATAACGAAGATGATTACTGGAATGAACGCCGCGCGGCCGACCGCGGCAAGCCGTTCAATCTGCCTGCCGGTTCGACCAACTGCATTCCCGCTCTCAGTTGCAATATGGATGAATTTCACGCCGCTGTCGGCCGTGTGCAATTGAAAAAACTGGCGGATATCGTTGCGCGGCGCAAAGATGTTGTTTCCAGGCTGAAATCCAAATTTCTCAACAGTTCTAAAGCTGTCACTGTCCCGGTCATAAAAGATGGGTTTGATCATTGCTACTGGTGGTTGCGTCTGAAGTTCAATGCCGCGGCGATGAATTGCACAAAAGACGAGTTCTGTGCCGCGTTGAGCGCTGAAGGGCCAATTATAGTTCCGAATTACACCGGCGCCTTGCCGGCAAAAATGGACTGGTATAAAAATCGAGCCCAATGCCATCCATGGAATAATCCGTTCTATAAGGGTGATGCCGGTAAGGAGTATCCTACTCCCAACTGCGATCAGGCAATGCAAGACCATTTTATTCTCTTTCTTTTTGAAAGTTACGGCGAAAAAGAAATTGACATGATTGTAAAAGCTTTTAAAAAAGTGGAAACCTGTTACGCAAAATAGAATGATTTCAGCATGACTTTGAAGCCCTGCAGGCATGGCGCTACGATCGGCCGGCAGGGCTTGTCTATCCGATTGGGATGATCAACGCATTCACGACAATTTCTGTCAAATAACTTTCAGTCAATATAGTAAAATGTATTTCACCTTTTTACCCTCCGTATAAAGATTATCGCATGGTCAATATTGGCATTGCTGATGGCGATTTTATCCATTGTTTTAACCAGTTTACCGGTTATAATAATAAATACAGTGAAATAAAATATCAATTAAAAAAGTTATAAAACAGGAGTTAAAAATCAAATGACAGTAACGGCAAATTCCGGGCTTGCTCTTTTAAACGGTCAGAAAATCAGAGAAGGAAAATCATTTCCGGCCTGGCCTCAGTACGGAAAGAATGAAGAAAATGCGCTATTGACGGTTCTTAACAGCGGCGTGTGGGGATATGGCGGAGTTGAAACTGAAAAATTTGAAAAGGCATTTGCCGAATACCAGCACTGCAAATACTGCGTAACCATGACAAACGGTTCAGTTACGCTCCGCAATGCGCTGCTGGCCTGCGGTATTGAAGCGGGTTCCGAAGTGATAGTGCCGCCGTACACTTTTCTTGCCACAGCCACCAGTGTCATTGAAGCCAACTGCGTGCCTGTTTTTGCCGATATTGACCCCGACACCTATTGCATCGACCCGAAACAGATTGAAGCTTTAATAACTCCGCTTACCAAAGCGATTATCCCTGTTCATCTCGGCGGCCAGGCGGCTGATATGGATGCAATCATGAAAATCGCCAGAGCACACGGGCTTTATGTCATTGAAGACTGCGCTCATGCTCACGGAGCCGAATACAAAGGACGGCGGGTTGGTTCAATCGGCGACATCGGCAGTTTCTCCTTTCAGTCCAGCAAGAACCTGTGTTCCGGGGAAGGCGGCGCTATTGTTTCAAACAATAAAGAGCTTGCAGACAAATGCTGGAGCATCCAGAACTGCGGCAGAATAAAAGGCGGCGCCTGGTACCAGCATGAAAATCTCGGCAGCAATTACCGGCTGTCCCAGTTCCAGGCCGCAATCCTGAATGAGCAACTGAAGAAACTTGATGAAGAAACCGGGAAACGGCAGAGGAATGGCGCATATTTGGATGAGAAACTTTCCCTGATTCCTGGCATCAGGCCGCTGGCGAGAAAAAAAGAATCCACCAGAATGGCGTATCATCTCTATTTTTTCCGTTATGACGCTGAAGTTTTCGGCGGTATTCCGAGAAAAACTTTCCTTGAGGCGTTGGCTGCGGAAGGGATTCCGGTCGCTGAAGGTTACAGTACGCTCATATATCAGCAGCCGTTTATGCTGAAAAAGCAATTTGCATCATTCACCGAATGGAAACATACGAATAAATCGTTAGATTATTCCAGGACAAAATGCCCTGTCGCGGAAAAAGCCGCAGGCGGGGAAGGCTGCTGGATGCATCATAGTGTTCTGCTTGGAACTAAAGAGGATATGGACGACATTGTAAACGCCGTAACTAAAGTCTATGAGAACAGAAAAGAGTTGCATAATTTTAAGAAGCAGGTGTTATCATGAAAATCGGAACGTCTGAAAAACTTATTACGCCCGAACACGGGATCGAATTGTGCGGCTATCTTTTAAGGGAACAACCATCAACCGGGAAATATGACGAGCTTTACGCCAGAACGTTGTATCTTGAGAGTATCGGGAATAAAATAGTCTGGATACATTGCGATCTGATTGGTTTCTCAAATGAACTGGCCTGGCGTATCCGCAATGCGGTTGCAAAAGTTCTTGCGATTGACGCCGTCAATGTCGTGCTCTCCGCGACGCACACCCATGCCGGCCCGGCAACCGTGTTTCTGCGCAAATGCGGGGACATCGATCCGGCTTATGTTGAATTCCTTGAGAAAACCATCATCGACAGCGTAAAAGATGCTCTGCGGAACATCGAAGAAGTCACCATGCATTTTTCGGAATCGGCCGTTGAAGGCATATCTGTTGACCGCACAAAATCACCCATAAATTCACATGTTGACAACGCCCTGCCGGTACTTGCGTTTAAAAGAGAAGACGGCACGTTTAAAGCAATATTTACTAATTTTGCAATACATAATGTCGGGCTGTCGGGCGCGAACCGCAAAATATCCTCGGATATCGCGGGTTTCGCCGCCGCCAGGGCAAGTTTCCTTATCAAAGGCAGCCCTGCTGTTTTTCTTACCAACGGTGGATGCGGGAATATCAATCCTGTCCTTGTGGCGGAAGATTATTCAGGCGTCGAAAAGGCGGGAACAGTTCTGGGAGACAGTATCGCCGCGGGAATTTCGCCACTTGCCAAGTGTTCTGATTGTGCGGTATCAGCTTCATTTATGGAGCTTGAACTTCCGTTGAATGTAATTACAAAAGAAGAGCTGGCAAAAATCTTAGATAATCACCGTCGTTATTTTGACGCCGGCGAAGACAATTCTTTGACCAGGCGCTTTCGTGAAGCAATTCGTATCTGGAGCGGGGAAACAATAGAAATCATCGAAAACAAAAGGCCGCTTAAGCCGGCAATGGCGTATGCGCATATTTTGAAGATCGGGCCGCTGACATTGGTCGGGATAAATGCCGAAGTTTTCTCAAAAATGGCGGAACAGCTCAGAGCTCTGACCGGGATTGAAAAACTTTATGTTGTCGGGTATGCCGATGGCTGCATCGGTTATCTGGCACCGGAGGAGAACCACAAAGAAGGCGGATATGCAGTCGGGGATGCGCATAAGTTTTATGCACATTTCGGACTAAAATCCGGCAGTTTTGAAATGCTCAGAGATTGTATTGCAAAGAAGCTTTTGAATAAGTGATGAAAATCAGAATATATACAAATAATTTTTACGGAGTTCTTAAAAGATGAAAAAAATCAGGATCGGGCTGATCGGGTGCGGCAGAATTGTAGAGGCTTTGCATGCCCCGGCACTCAGTCAACTTAAAAACAAGGTTGAAATATCCGCATTATTCGATACAAATCCGTTGGCCGCGGAGAAAATAAATACGGATTTCACGTTTGATGCGGAAATATGTTCCGCAGTCCCCGCATTGCTGAAAAGCGGAATTAATGCGGTTGTTATCAGCACTCCAAATTTTACGCACTATCCGCTATGCATGCAGGCATTAAATGCGGGTAAGCATGTTCTGATAGAAAAACCGATGGCGGTAAATCTGCGACAGGCGGATGAAATGATCGCGCTGGCAAAAAAGAAACATTTGATGCTGCAAGTCAATCAAACCCTGCGGTTTACTCCGGCATATGTGAAAATCAAGGAACTGATCGACGCCGGCAGAATCGGCAAGCCTCTCCATATTCGCTGTCTCCGCGCTTCAAGCGCTACTCCGGACAAAAGCTGGTCTCCCGGCGCATCCTGGTTTACCAGTAAAAAATCGGCGGGCGGACTGGTGATGGACATTGCCGTTCACATGGCCGATTTCCTCGGCTGGTGTTTCGGCGGCACGGAAAAAGTGTTTGCGGTCAACCGGACTGAGATAGCCGGAAACGATGTTCCGGACAATGTTACCGCAATGTTCGATTTTACCAATGGCGCGACCGGAGTGCTGGAATTGAGTTGGACATTTCCCGCCGGGGCGGGGCTGCTTGAAGTTTACGGCAGCAAGGGCACTATCCGGATGGGGTTCAGCGGTGACGGAATAGAGTTGAAGCTGGGGGATGGTCAATTTAAGCCGGTGAAGCCTGGCAAAGTTAAAAATTCCCATGCCTGGTTCATTGATTCAATCAATAGCGGAGTATCCGGAAATCCGTCGCCAGCCGAAGCCGGCCGTCATGCCCTGGCATACTGTGTCGCTATCAACCAATCAGCGAAAACCGGCAAGTCAGTTAAACCTGCGCAATAACCATACTCAAGTTTTGCAGTTCAGAAATGAGCTGCAAAACCTGATGGCTGATTCCGAATAATATCATTGGTTAAACTGCCGAAATTGTTTTCAGTACCTTTTCTATCCGCGCCAGGGTTTCAATAACGTCTTTTTCTTTGTGGGAAAAATTGACGTACGACACATTATAAAGTGACACTCCGTTGAGATAGCAATTTCTGAAGAAAGCATCTGCAAGTTTGCCTGTATTATCGTCAAAAATGAACAGCGGGCAAACTGGAAATCCTTTCACTTTTGCACTGATATTATATTTTTTAAACAGGCCATTGACTCCGTCCCATAACATTGCGCCTGTATGCCAAAGATGAGCAATCACATTGTTTTCTTTATAAAAGGCAATCGTCGCTTTCATTGCCGCGAGCGAAAGTGTTTCGCCGCCATAGGTTGAAGAAATACAAATCTCCTTAGCGGAATCAATCAGCGCCGCCTTCCCGGCGTAAACTGAGATCGGCATGCCGTTGGCGCAGCCTTTGGCAAAAACCGCCATGTCGGGATCGACGTTGAAATACTCATGCGCGCCACCAAGCGCCAGGCGGAATCCCGTGACGATCTCATCCATAATCATCAAACTGCCGTATTTTTGCGTAAGATTCCTGATGAACGGTAAAAACTCCGCTCCTTTCTCCATATCCTGATAGCTTGACGCTATCACCACTGCCGCGATATTTGCCCCATCATTGACGAAAGCGTCTTCCCAGGCTTCATTGGCTCCCCATGGTAAAGAACTATGCAGACTGCTTAACGCTTCCGGAACGCCCTTCAAAGGCTGGCTTGAGGCTATCCCGGCCGGCCTGAATCCGCCTACGCTTAATGCATTAAGCCAGCCATTGTAACCACATTGAAGTATCTTATTTCTGCCAGTGGCATTACGCGCTATTTTAATGCATGCGGCAATAGCTTCACCGCCGGTTTTCAGAAATTTTACTTTCTCCGCGCAAGGAATTACCGGCACGATTGCCTCCGCCGCTTCTCCTTCAAGAATATGCGGATGCCCGAAGATGATACCTCTTTCCAGTTGCTCTTTAATTGCGGCATTGATTTCCGGAACGCAATATCCCAGGGTTACTGGTCCCAGTCCATTGCGGTAATCAATATATTCGTTGTCGTCAGCGTCCCAGATGCGGCAGCCGCGGCCTCTGACAATCACTGCCGGTTCGGCATCTTCAAACCGCGCTATTTTTGATGAAGTCGAGCTCCCATTCCCCAGATATTGAAGTGACCTTTTATATTTTTCCCAGGATTTTTTCACACGCTCAGCCATAATTTCCTCACTAATTTGTTATTTGAGTTTGAATACTTTTTTTGCATTGGTTTCAGTAATCAATTTCAAAGTTTTTTTATCAATTTCCGCATATTCCGTTTTCATGGTAGCCGCACGCGTATATAAAAACGGCGTATGCGAACCGAAAAGAATTCTCTCCGCAGGCACGTCCCGCAGTACCCGGGTCATCGTATTCATGGTTTCAACAAAAGAAATATCAACATAAACATTTTCAGTATTCGATGTCAGCGGCGCTAATTCGGCGAAATACGGACAAAGGCAAACGACCGGAAGTGACGGGTATCTTTCCGCAAATTTGATGATATCTGCAACCGGGACCGCCGGGATCTGGCACAATGGATGGTGTGATCGTTCGTCTTCAACACGCATCTGCACCATCAGCGCCATTCCATTTTCAATCAGTTTGTCCGCCAGCGAATAAACCGGGTCTGAAAGCAGCGGATAGTTATGATAACCGGGATATATTTTAACCGCTTTTATCTTGCTTGAATCGACAATCTTTGCCCAGTTTGCCAAGACTGGATTGATGGTGAACACCGGCAGCAGCTCTGGAAAAAATTTCATGGATGCGGCAAGCCGCTGATTGTACACATCAGGGTCCGGATAAAAAATTGCATCAATAGAAGAAACCAGGGCCTGACTTATACCCTCCTGTTTAAGATGTTTGCTGAGTTTGGCCGGAGTAGTCTGCGAAAAACGCAGAAAAGGCCAGTTTCCCAACGCTGTATTAATATCGATCATGATTTTATACCCTATTTATTTCAAGTTAAAAATTTTTACGGCATTAAGTCCGAGTATTTTGGATTTGTCTTTTTTAGATATTTCAGCACCGTATATTCGCCCGATCTGCGCGGAAAAATCTCTGCCGGGGATATCGGAACCATATAGAATCCGGTCAGCCCCCAGCTTTTTTACCGCATACTCAACCATTCCCGCAACCGCCTGGGAACCCGATGAATCCACATACACGTTTTTATGTCCGGCAATGTCAAGAATGCCGCGCATGCCGCAACCGGCAAGATGCGGCATGATGATTTTGACGTCCGGAAAACGTGAAGCCAAATCCGCTATATCGGCAGGCGTGGATTCCTCATTGTATCTGCCGGCAGGCCTGTACCATGAATGCTGAATAACCGCACAGCCCAGTTCTCCGGCTTTCTGCATGACAACATCGAGTTTTTTGCTGCGGCAGTTCAGCGATATTTCAAATTTCAATCCTTTGAAGCCGTTTTTGACAACACAGCGTTCGATCTCTTCTATCATGAAATCAGGGGAATTGGCCGGATTCAGGTAGCAGAACCCGACCAGGAAGTCCGGATGTTTTTTTACAAGCTCAATTGTCAGATCATTTATTTCCTTGATTTGCTCCTCATTCTGGAAATGTCCGTGGCGGAAAACATCACCAAGCAGAAAGAGTTTGCTGACACCAAATTTCTTTGCCAGCCGGATCACCTCGCAGATATCTTTCATCTCTTTATATTCGGCAAACGGATAATGAATGTGTGCGTCTATAATCATAATTGAACGACTTCCTGTTTTATCTGTTCCATATATAGAATTATATATTCATATTGGGATTTTGACAATAATTCAATCGGGCAATATTATGATTATATAGGGCAAATTAATCTTGAATTAATTTATTCTTGCCTTATACTATAAAAATACAAGGAAACTGTAACAATGGATTTTAAAGATTTTACTTCCAGATTCGGCAGGGAAATTATTCTTGATCAGGTTAATTTCCTGCCTGCCACGCCGCTTTTGAGCACTGAATTGCATTCTCATTTTAACATGGTCCATATTGCTTGTGTCAAACTGGGGTGCGGTATGTGCAGAGTAAAAGAGAAAATATGGAAACTTACTCCGGGGGCAGTTCATTTTGTAATGCCGGGAGAAATACACCGGTATGTCGCGGATTTAAAAAGACCTTATCAAATTTATTTCCTGCATCTCAAATGGTATGGCTCGATTTCTGACGAATTACCAAGACATTTGGTTATTCCTTCTCATGAGAGGAAAAGCTTTTATAGCAAGTTGCGTGAACTCGCGGAACTTTTCTCTTTGAAATCCGGGATATGCTCTGATTTCAGAAAATACGGGCTTTTTTCCCTGGTTATTGCCGATATCATGAAATTCTCGCAGGAGACGAAAGCTGTTCCATTAAAAGGCTATATTTTAGCTAACAGTCAGGATGTTAAGTTAAATTATGTGTTTAAAAGTCTTTATGGTCCACCTTTTGAATTTCCCGGTATTGACGTATTGTCAGAACATTGTGAAATGAGCAGAAGAAAGTTTACTGCACTCTTTAAGCAGCTTACAGGAACGACGGTGAAGCAATATTATATGCGCAACCTTATGGCATATGCTTCGACCATGCTGGAAAGCAAAGAGTTCAAAATAAAAGATATCTCCGCTCAATGTGGTTACACAAATTCGCAGAATTTTATGAATGCTTATAAAAAGCACTTTTTAAGAAATAAAGATTAAATATGCGGACACGTTTGATCAATACTTTTCAGGCGCATCCGCAACTATATCAGGAAATTTTGCGCAACAATTTCAAGTTCTGTTCAACCAGCGCATCGTCAATGTTTTCTGCCAGCAGATATGCGCCGGTGGCCTTCCCGACCCAGCACTCATAACCGCCGCGATGCCGCGCTTCCCGGGTCGGCAGATAGCTCACCGAACCGTTTGATACGCTGCAGCAAAGCGTATATTGGAACGGACTGCCGTGTCTGATCCGGAGCGAGATGCCCGAAAACATTTCGCCCGGCATCGGTACGATTGCCAGCGGTCCGATACAGGTAATGGTCTGGGTGAAATTTCTGCCCTTGAGCAACGGTTGCTTGTGGGCCTCAATGACCGCGCTGTTATGTCTGTATTCACACATCGGAGTTCCCCACTCTTCTTTTCTAGGTTCCCAGTTGGCGATTTCCCGTTCGGCGTCCGCCAGCGGCGTTAACGGGGCATAAGGCAGAAAAATATCTTCAGTCAATACTGCGAGTTTAAGATCGCTGCGCCATTCATGAATAGACAGCAACGCCCGGATCGCGTCAGTGGCGGCACGGTAGCCGACTTCGCGGACGGCATGAATGCCGTCTCCCGTACCGGCTGAAAGCCCGTCGCCGCTGCGATGGCTGGTGCGGGGACCGACATCCCCGATGGCCCCGTTTAGAAACAGTACCGGAGAATTAAACTGTGACTCAATGCGGTCTTTCATTACGCCGCACCAGTCGCGCGACACCTGACGGTTGCAGCCCATTGCGGTGCCGTGCGCACCGTAATGGACCAATATGCCGACATCGCCGGATTCAGCCTTGAAATGTACTACTGTCATTGCCGGATCGAAAAATCCATTGGGATCGGCGCAGAAACTGACGGATCCGCTTTCGGTGGTGCCGCGTCGGTTGACCCCGGTCAGGCTTTCAGTAACGGCAAGCCCTGCTTTAACTTCACACAGGTTGCCCTTTGCCAGCTCGACCGAACGGATTATTTCCGGCAGGACGGAGTCAATATAAGCATTCTCCTGTTCTCCCCATCCCCAGAAGTTAAGCGTGTTCGGCACGGAATGACTGTGGGTCGTGCATACGGAAACATTCTTCTCCGGGATTCCGGTGCGTTGATTGACGCGGCGGCGGATGCGTTCAACGATTGCTTCGTCAATGCATATCCAGTCAAGATTGATTACCGCGGCCATTACCCCATCCTGTTCCAATACCATCGCGGTTGAATGCAGACGGTCGATAATCTCTTCCGCCGGGCGTTCTTTCACCCCGTATCCGCCGAGTCGCACTCCTAATTGCGGGGTTACATCAGTACGCCCGAAACCGGCTTTCAGTATTCTGCTCATGTTGGTTGTCTCCAGTGTTAAATTATGTCCTAAGTTAAACGTCAAGATCATCGCCTGGCGTCCATGATGCGGCGCATGTTCTGGCCAAGAATGGGAATCAGTATTTTATCGGGTACGTCAAGGGAAAGCAGGCGTCCCAGTTCCCAGTAAATATCATGTGCCATGGCGTCAGTGCCGAAAACAACCTGCCGCGGGTTGACCGCCTGTAAGGTTTTCTCCCAGGAATCATTGCAGCAGAAACTGCCGCACCATTCAAGATAGACATTATGATTTCCCTGTGCAAGAGATTCCGCCTCCCGGCGTCCTTCCGCGGAACCGCCGGAATGACCAAGCAGAAAATGTGCATGCGGATATTTTTTAACAACGTCTTTGAGCAGGCAGATATCGTCTTTTCCCCATGTATGGTTGAGTATCGGCAGATGATGCCGGTTGGCATAATCCCACATGGGTTTGAAGCGCGGATCATTTATCTTTACACTCCAATAGCCGCAGAGAGTTTTGAACCCTATAAAAAACTGTCCAGAAAAATATCTGTCAAAATTACGGACAAGCTCATCGGCGTAAAACGGGTTGAACCCCAGATAACCTTTGAAGCGGTTAGAATTTGGACTCAAAACTTTTTCGAGCAGATTATTCCCTGCCACAGCTTCGCTCAGAAGCGCCTGCATCCCGGAGACGAGTACGGTCTGAATACCAAGCGAGTCCATGATTTTTAACGCAGGCTTTATCTGGCTGCGTTCATCCTGGTACTTCAGAACATAACCTCCGGAAGGGCCGAGATGGAAGTGAGCATCGACAATATCGATGCCGAGTGGCCGGCCGGACAGGCAATGTCCCCACAGTGAATCTGCCGGTTTGACTGACTTGACCGCTGAGGCTTTAGCATTACCTTTAAGTCCGAGCATACGATCCAGATTGCCGTGCATGATAAGCTGCCGTTCTTTCTCCGTAATGTCGGCTCCTGCCAGTTGGGCGATTGCTGCTCCGCCATGTGACTTGTAACCAGTTCCGAGCAGCAGCCGTTCCGCCCCGAAGTGTTCCACTACCTGTTCAACTGCTCCATATGAATGCAGCCAGGAATTGTCCACCAGGATGTTCTTCCTGCGTCTCATCAGGTCAAACACTACAATGCATTGTCCCCACATAACCTCGGTCAGAATCACTGGTATTTCCGGGAACATGTCCGTAAATTCGAGTATATCCTGAATATTGCTCTCGTCATGACGCATGATTATGAAAGGCTTGAGTCCTGCAATTTCGCGGATCACCGGTTCCAGTTGACAAAGGGTGAGTCTTTTAAATACGCTTACAAAGCGGAGGCAGCGGGTCTCCCCCGTGGTCATCTGCCGCTTCAGCATCTGGATGCCGTTTCGCTCGTATTGCATGAGTCCGGAAACTGTGAGCACCGGGATTATTCGTCCTTTTGCTTTTGGTGTCTGTGCAATTTCATCTATCAGTTTCTGATTGCTTGACAGGGCGTGATTCTGGCGCGACTCGATATTCCAGACCAGAGATTTGCTGATGCCGAGCCGGTCCATGAAGCTTAGACGGTCCCGGATTGCCGGAAATTCGGAGTCTCCCGTGGCGCTCTTGCCGAAGAATGCATTTACATCAATTAAACTTGAACATTCAATCATATTTTTCATAATCACTTTTAACCTGTGTTTGGGAAACTGTCTCAAAATAAACTATGTTTTTGCACCGATCTCCTGAATGCTTTTCGCGCCGCTTGTCCGCTACATACCTGCCGGTATGCGACTCACAGGCTACTCGAAAATCAAATCAGGATATTCGGTAAAAACTCAATAGTTTATTTTGTTCCAGCTCCTTAATGATTTTTCTGTTTCTGTTAATAATTTTGCGTGATGCCAAGTACGTGTCCTTCATTTTCTCCGACTGGGAGTAAAAATTTCAGGTAAAAATAAAATTTTATAATACAGACATCATATCTTTTAAAACATTAAATATGCCTTCTGCAAGAATCTCATTGCCATGTTCTGTCAGGTGAACTCCATCATTCATGGTATAAGTCATTCTGCCGTTCAACTGTCCCAGTACAAGCAGTTTCTTATGAAAATCAAAAACCGGGAAACCATTTTCTTTTGCGAATTCTCTGGTTATTTCCCGGTAAGGCTCTGCCGATTTGTCAATTCCGCCAGTCCTGTGATAGTAATCTTCAAATGCAGGGTTTTTCCCGTAAGCATGCAAATCATCCAGCACTGGAGGAAATGTCACAATTATTGTTTTGGTTTTTGCCGGCAAACCATGCTTATACTTATCTAAAAGAGTTCTGAATTCTTCCAGATTAACTATCCGTCCAGGATTGGCCAGGTCTTCGTTGTTGCCGCCGAATTCCAATATGACAAAATCAGGTTTATGAGCAGTCACATCCTTCTCAAAGCGCACCATTGCTTCTCTGGCGGAGTTGCCTCCGATGCCGGAATTAATAACTTTAAAATCATGCTCTTTGAAACTTTCCGAAAGCGTTCTTTTCAGAATATTGAGCCATCTTTTATTTTCATCCGGCATTCCGATGACCGCTTCAGTGATAGAGTCGCCGAAGCCGACGAGTGTGACATTCATCTTGTTCAACCTATTTTGCAATCAGTTTTTTAGCATAAGCTTTAACGTCATTTTTGTTCAAGGCATAGGGAACGCCAATATTCATCGAACGTGAAAGAATTTCCAGTGTATCTTTGCACATGTCCTGAGTATAAACAATTTTCCGCTGTGTCCAGTTGAACGGATTCATTCTGGGATGAAACGACCGCTGTTCCAGCAACGGTTCCCAGTTGGTATAGACGTGCCTTCCCGATTCAATCAGCAAGCCGATTTTATGTTTTTCTTTAAATGCCAGCGCTTTTTCAGGGCTGTCAAATATTATCGCCAGGCCGATGGCATTTGCCTCGTCATTATGCGCCGCTACTTTGAATTTATCTGTTCCTGCAAAAATATCAACCATAATCTTCCGCCTTTCCTGCAACTTGGCGAGAATGCCGTCCAGCCGCTTCAACTGTTCGCCCAGAATTGCTCCCAGAATTTCAGATACGCGGAAATTGACGCCCGGGAAAAACGGTTCTTTTACTGAAGAGGCGTAATTGCGGGTGAAAGATCCGGCATCGTGATACATCAACGACCTTTCATAGGTGCGGTCATCATTGGTAACAATCGCGCCGCCTTCGCCGCAGGTGATATTTTTAAACTGGTTGAAACTGTAGGCTCCGGTATGGCCGATTGTTCCCAGCCGCTTTCCTTTATATGAGACTCCGGCCGCCTGGCAGGCATCCTCGCATACCAGCAGTTTATGCTTTCTGGCAATTTTCATGACGGCATCCATATCACAGGCCAGATTGGACATGTGCACCGGAATAATCGCTTTGGTGTATTTAGTTATTTTGCGCTCGATATCCGCCGGATCAATGGTCATGGTCTCATTGATATCGGCCATAACCGGTACTGCGCCGACTGCCAGCGGGGCCAGTGCGCTGGCGACCCAGGTATATGCCGGAACGATGACTTCATCGCCGGGACCGACGCCCATTGCCGCCAGTGCGCAAATCAAGGCGCTGGTGCCGCTGTTGACTGTCAATGCATGGGAAACGTTGAATTTGGCGCATAGTTCGCGTTCAAACGTCTCCGTGAAACCGCCTTCGCCGCCGCGGTAACGCATAAATTGTTTGCTTCTTAATACTTTAACAACCGCATCTATTTCAGCTTTGCCCATTTCGTACATGATTTGACTCCTGTGATTTTAAGTTTAATTATATTATACACTTGACTATTGTCATTCGTCAATTATTATTTAGTGCTAAAACTTAACACTTCTTGCTATAATTGAGGAATTGCCATGAAAAATGCCTATTTCAGTGAAGATGATCTGTCTGTACTTTTGTCATGTTCAAAATGGCATTTAGTGTCTTCCATAAATTCGGAGTTACCGTCGGTAAAACCAGATAATGAATACCTTGCGTGGCTTACCCAAAACAGCGACATTCATCAGCATCGGGAAGTGATGCTGGTATTGGACGGAACCAGTTATTTTACGCTGGACGGAGTTACTTATCAAAGCCGCCCGGGAACTATATTCCTGATGGATGCGAATGAAAAACATGATTTATATTATCCGCCTTCTGGCAGCAGCATCAGGCATCTGTGGTTCAGGATTGTCAATAAGACCATTTTTACCAGTACGCCCTGCGGCAGGACAACCCGCAAAAGTCAGGGGAATAATGACTTTAACTATACTTTCAGCGGCTACAACCCTGCGGGGCTGTCATTTATAAATGCCTGGGATGAATTATTGGCTAATGAACAGCTTGATAAAAAATTCCTGAGTATATTAGTCAAAAATGCCTTTGGCGGACTCGTTCTGGAATTATGCAAGGCCGGCTACAATAAGGCGCTGGGAATGGAGGACAGGCCGACTGAACTGCATCATCAGACCGTGATCAACGCGATTATCGAACATATCCGGGAAACTGTCGGCAGGAATCTTGATATTGGCAGATTAGCCTACATCGCCGGCTACAGCAAATTTCATTTCGCTAAAGTCTTCAAAGACGTTACCGGCAGTTCTGTCCTGGCATTTATCAATTTATGCCGTCAGGAAAAATTCCGCGAACTATCAGCAAAAGGCAGGAATAAGAAACAAATATCTGAAGAACTTGGTTTCTCCAGCCCTGCGGCATTCTCCAGATGGCTCAAGAACACTAGATAAAAGGCTGACAAGCTGGACAATTTCCTGTTTGAGTTAGTTTCAGCTTGAAAACTGGTGCCCGGAGCGGGAGTCGAACCCGCATCCTCTATCGAGGGACAGATTTTAAGTCTGTTGCGATAAGCTCAAAAAAATAAAAACGTGGCTTTCATGTGGCCTTAAGTTGATTATTCTCCTATTAAATGATAAGTTATGAAAAGAATAGGAAATTATCAACAAAGAAGCAAAACATGGCAAAGAAGAAGACTAGAAATATACGAGGCTTAGGAAGTCTTTATAAGCGTTGTTCAAATGGTAAAGATTATCCGCCGACCTCTAAAAAAGCCGGAGTCTTCTGGCTCAAATACGTGGAGAACGGGAAAAGGTATCGTATTCCGCTAGAAGTCGATGGCAAGCCAGTCATGAATCATGATATGGCCAA
>CAIJKT010000748.1 GCA_903821255.1 uncultured Lentisphaeria bacterium
GAGCGCGCTGGGCAAACCCATGAGCGGGCTTGCGGCGCCGCTGCCCAGCTATATTAACCGGGTATATGAACTGCAGACCGTTGAAAAGGAACGGATAATCGCCAAGTTCTACCGCCCCGGCCGCTGGACCAGAGAGGCGGTTGAAGAGGAACACCGCTTTGTGCTGGACTGTGCCGCGGATGAGATCCCGGTTATCGCGCCGATGGCGCTGGTTGACGGAAACACTCTCGGCGAAACCGGCGACGGGATTTTTTTCGTGCTGTATCCGAAAAGGTTCGGCCGCGAGATTGAAATTATTGATGATGACGGCTGGCAGCGGCTCGGCATGGTCATTGCCCGGATTCATCTGGCCGGCGCCAGGCGCGAATCCACCGCCAGGACGCTGCTGCATCCGCTGAAAACGACCGCGGTTGAAATTGATCATCTGCTGGCCGGCGGATTCGTAACTTCCGCTTATTGCGACCAGTTCAAAAATACTGCCGGACGCTTGCTTGATGTGATCGGCAAAATGTTTGAGGGCAGGGAGTATATCCGGATTCACGGCGACTGTCACCGCGGCAATATTCTGGAACGTCCGGGCGAAGGGTTGATGATCATTGACTTTGACGACATGATGGTGGGCCCGCCGGTTCAGGATTTATGGCTGCTGCTGCCTGAACATATCCAGAAATGCCGTTATGAAATGTCGCTGATTCTCGAAGGTTATTGCCAGATGCGGGATTTTGACGATGATTCGCTGCAATTGATCGAGCCGCTGCGGGCAATGCGGATTATCTATTTTCTCGACTGGTGCAGCCGCCAGATCGATGATTTCAAGTTTCAGAACAATTTCCCGGATTGGGGGAACGATGCTTTCTGGCGGCGCGAGGTCGCCGATCTTGATTCCCAGTTAAGCGTGATACAGGAATCACGTCACGGATTTGCTTCCGGAAACGCATAATTCTGCGGTTATTAGAGGATTGCATATTGATTTTACCGGCGGAAACGGTAAAGTTATCCGGGTATTTTTATATGACATATGCGGACATTAATTAAGACATGAAAAGTTAACCAGCAGCAACGTAACGGGGTTTTATGCAGAACAGATTGAAAGAAAAACTTCAGGATCATATAGTTATTTTCGACGGCGCGACCGGCACGGAATTTTACAAGCGCGATTTTTTTATCAATAATTCCTACGAAGGACTTTGTCTGACCAATCCGAAAGTGGTATCGGAAATTTACCGGAGTTATGTGGATGCCGGGGCGGAAGTCATCACCGCCAATACTTACGGCGCCAACCGCAACAAACTTTCGCGGCACGGACTGGGCGAAAAAGTGCGTGAGATCAATACTGCGGCCGTTGAACTTGCCAGGGCGGAGTGCGGCGGGGATGTGCTGGTTTGCGGGTCTGTCGGCCCGATCGGGGATTGTCATGGCGCTATTATTGAAGAAAAACAGATTGTCGAGATACTGGCCGAGCAGATTGACGCGCTGGAAAGCGCCGGGGCCGACTTTATAATTTTCGAATCCATCTCATCGAAGGGTGATCTGGAAAATGCCTGCAAGGCGGTTGATCTGAAATCGCAGATCCCGTTCATGCTGAGTTTCAATGTTGACCGCGATCTTGATATGCCTCACGGTGAATCGCTGGCCCCGCTGCTGAAAAGCATTGATAGTTATTCACGCAGGCCGACCGCGCTCGGCCTGAATTGCGGCGCCGGGGTTGAAGCCATGCTCGGCGCATTGGAGAAAATGCTTCCGCTGACCGATTATCCGGTTATCGCCCAGCCGAATGCGGGGATGCCCAAAAGCGTGGATAACCGCATGATTTATATGTGCAGTCCGGAATACCTGACAACTTATGCTTTGCGTTATGTAAATCTCGGAGTGCGCGGCATTGGCGGATGCTGCGGTATCGGTCCGCAGCATATCCGGGACCTTGCCAGGAGTATCCGTCCGCTGGCAAAAACTCACGTCACTCACAAACTGGCCGAATTAAAAGTGGAAGACCAGTTGCTGGAGCCGGTGCCGATGGAAAAGAAGTCAATCCTTGCGGCAAAGATTGCGCGCGGCGAATGGGTGACCACGGTGGAAATCACTCCGCCGCGCGGCTATGACCTTTCCAGTACGATTGAAAAGGCTGTTCAGTGCCGCGAGGCCGGAATCGATGCCATCAATCTGCCTGACGGGCCGCGGGCCAGTTCCAGGATCTCTCCGATCATCACTGCAATCGAACTCCAGGAGAAAGCGGGTATCGAGGTGATTCTGCATTTCTGCTGCCGCGATAAGAATATTATCGGGATGCAGGCCGATCTGCTCGGGTGCGCCTGCAAGAAGATCAACAATATACTTTTCATAACCGGCGACCCGCCGAAACTGGGGGATTATCCGTTCGCCTCCGCCGTATTCGATGTGGATTCCATCGGTATTCTTAAAATCCAGTCGCGCCTCAACCGCGGCATTGATATCGGCGGCAAGACAGTCGGCATGCCGACCTCGATTTTCGCCGGCGCCGGCGCTGATCCCAATGCCATAGACATGAACCGCGAAATCCGGCGGCTGCGCGAAAAAGTTGAAGCCGGCGCGGAGTACATCATCACTCAACCGGTTTTTTCTGTTGAACCTCTGCTGAAGTTCATTGACAGTATCAAAGATTTGAAAATCCCGGTAATTGCCGGTATCTGGCCGCTGGCCAGCTATCGCAACGCCGAGTTCATGAAAAATGAAGTTCCCGGCGTAGTTGTTCCGGATGAAGTTATGGAGCGCATGGCAAAAGCCGAGTCCAGGGAGGCCCAGCGGCTGGAAGGCATTGAGATTGCCCGTGAATGTGTCGCCGCAATCCGTTCCGCAGTGCAGGGCATTCAGGTCAGCGCGCCTTTCGGCAATGTTAATAGCGCAATTGCAGTTATTACGGATTAATTTGGACAATACGGAGGCAGTTATGGAATTTTCAGCAGTAGTACAGGGCAGAAGAACGGTCCGGCGTTTTAAGCAGGTACAGCTAAAGGAATCCGAACTCAGGGAAATGCTTGATGCCGCCAGATTATCCTCCTGCGGCGGCAATATTCAGCCGCTGCGTTATATCGTTATCCGGACGCCGGAACTGGTGTCCGGTATTTTTGAAAACACCGCATGGGGCGGACTGGTCAAGCCGCGCCGCAATCCGGAGCCGGGCAGGACTGCACCTTTGACTTTTATTGCAGTTGTAAGCCCCAGGAGCGGCAACAGTACTCTGCATGCCGATGCCGGGGCCGCGATTCAAAGCATGACGCTTACCGCTTATTCTCTGGGTATCGGCTGTTGCTGGATCGGCGCTTTCAGGCGGGAAAATGTGGATATGATACTCGCTTTGCCGGAAGATTTGACCGTGATTTATCTGCTTGCGGTCGGATATCCCGACGAGTCGCCTGTCCGGGAGGATATTGCCGCCGGAATGTCGGCCAACTACTATCTGGATGACAATGATGTTCTGCATGTGCCTAAATTCACGGTTGACGCGATAACCCAATGGCGCTAAGGTTGTTCCGGTTGCCGGATTTTATTGAAAAGCATGGAGCCGCCTGCAATCGCCGACAGCAGGAAAAAGAGCGCGGCAAACGGGATGAACAACGCGGCAAAAGCGGCTGCGCCGAGACCTGCAATGTAATATCTGTTCTTCTTTGCCATAACGGTTAACTCATGAGCATTGATGCCGCGGTGTTCGGCGCTGTAGATTATCAGCGAGATTCCGAAATAGTATCCGGGAATCAGCACATACAGCAGGAAGCCGATATAAGGAATCAGAAAAATTACCGGCAGCAGCACAACCGACCAGAAAATAATTCTCAGGCTGCAAAACAACTCGTATTTCAAACACCGCCAGTAATATCCCCTGTGATGATTGTTGACCGGCAGTGCTGAATTATACAGATGTCTTTCCAGGCATAGCGAAAGTCTGTCCAGGAACGGGATTGCAAGTATCGTGAAAGCTGTGGTGAAGGTCAGAAGTATTGCGACAATGATTACTCCGGAGACGGTTAAGGCCGCCAAAGCCTGAAATGCGGCATCCGTATATTCATAGCCTCCGGTTATGGCGGGAACCCGGGGCCAGGCATATTTGATGAATATACATATCCCGGCGGCATACAGCGCGGCACAGATGACGAAAGGCGCAATCGCATATTTCCAATAGCGCGGCTTCTCATAAAATTCGATGATGC
>CAIJKT010000749.1 GCA_903821255.1 uncultured Lentisphaeria bacterium
AACCTTCATACTCCAACTGCACGACTTCATGCTTAAGCAGCGCTAACGGATTTTCCCAGCCTGATACGATAAACATAATGCGGACTCCTTCTTATAAAAATAACCGTGATTCTGATTGACTATTGATCAAGATACATCATATTATTGATATAAACATTGCAATAATGGTCAAATTTTATGCAAAAACAACCAAAATACGCGTTTTCCTATTGCCGGGTAAACATGAATCCGGGGTTTCCGTTCAAGGTATCCGGTTTGTATACGGAAACCGACCGGACCATAACCGAATTGCATATCCATGACACTCTGGAGCTCGGCTATTGCTATGAGGGTGCCGGGATATTCGTCGTGGGCAATAAAATACTGCCGTTCAAGGCCGGCGACGTGACGGTCATCACGCCTAAAGAATGTCATCTGGCGCGCAGCCTGACCGGAACCGTCAGCAAATGGCGCTGGGTTTACCTGAATCTGGAAAAAATAATATATCCGGCATTTAATGATTCTGATCTGTGCGATTTTTCCAGATTTCAGGGACTGAATTTCAACAATGTCATCTCTCCGGAACAGCAGCCGGCAATCTGCGATCTGGTTAGTAAAATTGTCGCGGCCGGTATTGGAACAATGAAGTTTCAGCAGGAAAAAATAACTGCCATGGCCTGCCTGTTCGCGGCGGAAATGCATGCCGCGTTTGATGCCCTGCCGCATGAAAGCTCCATCGGAGAGAGCAGTCCCGGCACCATGCAGCGGTTGAATGCCGCATTGGAATATATGAGCCGGAAATATCAGGAGCCTTTGAAAATCGAAAAACTGGCGGTGCTGTGCCGGCTCAGCCAGACTCATTTCCGGCGGCTTTTCCGCCAGGCCATCGGCAAGTCCCCGATACAGTATTTAAATCAAATCAGGATCGGCATGGCCAAAGCGGAACTGGACAGAAATATGCGCCCGATCGGCGAAATCGCACTCGGATGCGGCTTCGAATCCGTTTCCAGCTTCAACCGCCAATTCAAGGCGCAGACCGGCCATTCCCCCCGTGAATGGCGCAATAAATTCATTTGATGTCCGCTGGCTACTCTTTGCGAGCTGGAAGCAGAAGCATGAAGATGAAGGAGAAGACTGCCAGCAGCAGGAGAAACCCGATGTAGCTGGCGAAACTGGAGGCTTTCATCTTTTCCTCGGCATTGAAATTAATTTCCAGCGGGGCGTTGTTCTGAATTTCCAATGCCCGCTCGAAAGTGATCTTTTTGCCCTGCCACGGAATGTCTGCCCGGATGACCTGCGGCAGGGCGGCGGCGGCCTGCTGCTGCAGGAATATCCGGTCGGAAATTTCCTGCAAAGATTTGAGCTCGTCGCCGGCCGGTTCGCCAGTTTCCGGCGGCGCTTTTGCCTGCGGTTCGGCGGCAGCGTAGCGGTTCTGCGCTACCGCATCGCGCCGTTTGGCGATATTTTTGACATTTTCGCCGCGGGTGTTCTGCATAAGCTGACCCTGAATATCACTGCGGAGCGCTTTGTCGCCGGAAATGTCGATGGCGCTCTGGAACGCTTGAATCGCCTGATTCTTATTGCCGGAAATGTAATACTGGTTGCCCTGCGACAGCAATTCCTGAGCGCGGCCTTTTTCCGACTTTACCCGCTGGATATTTTCAGCATCATATTTCTGGAGAGATTCCGGGTTGAAGGAGGAGATGAACTCATCCTTCCGGGCGAGGGTGCCGCCGAAGTTGGAATAGCTGCTGTTTTCCGGCAGAAATACGTCCCAGGTCACGTTGCGCAGCGGGATGTCGAATTGCGCCCCGGAGTATGACTGAGCCGCCTGCGACCATTTGCCGCCGGGGACGCATGAATAGATGAAATTAACAGTCTGCCTGGAAGCGCCGGATGTGCCCTGATGCAGCGGGATCATGATCGAATCCCTGCCCGCCACCGCATCCACCGGGGAGGAATCGACGAACGCCGCCCACAGCACGCCGGATTCCGGCAGTTTGACCGGAAGGAATGTGCGGCTGTCGTTGTTAATGACCGCCGAAACTTCGCAGATCATCTGTCCGGACGGCGACAGCAGCGATTTGATCGAAACGCTTTCCACCGCGGCTTTCAGCACTTCCGCGGTTTTATGCCGGGAAATATCCACATTCATGTTGCAGTCTTTGCCGACGGAACGGAAGCAGAGCACCGCACCGGAAAGCCCGCTGACGCCGAATTCCGGCGGAATGCTGCGTGGATTGAACACGGCCGCATCACCGGCAGCCGTTCCCGGGCGCAACTGCAGTGAATCTTCGGCGAATACCGCGACATAGCCGGTCTGGATGCCGCTGTCCGGCGACTTTAACGGCAGTATCTGCAATTTAGCCGGATCGTCCTGGACCAGGCGGCATTTTACATTGAGGCGGTAGCTGTGTTCAACTTTGCGGTTCAATTCGACTTTCCAGAGGTTGTCCTTGACTTTGCCCGCGGAGGCGATGAACCGGCCGGTAAATTCCGGGGATTCGCTGTTGGACGGCAACTGAATCAGGAAGCTCTTGACCCCGGCGTTCTCGATCGCATAGAGCAGCGTGAAATCACATTCGGCAGCGGAATCTTTAATCCTGACGACTTCCAGTGTCTTCAACTGAACCCAGGTCGGGGTCTGCTCCAGTCCGACAGTCAGCGTCCAGCCCGGGCGCAAAATCTTGAACCGGCTGGAAGTGCCGGGCGTTCCGGTGAAACCTTCATTGTCGGCAATGACGCCGTCGCGCTGAATCACGTTCAGCGAAGTGCCTTTTTCCAGCGCCACCGTCAGCGCGCCGGTCAGCTTTTCCACGCCCGTGATTTTCACGGCAGGAATGTCGAATTTCTTAGTTTCATAGCCGGACATTCTGGCAAGCTCGATGAACAGCGCGGTTTTGCCGGAAATCCGCTTATTGAAATTGATCACCGCAGTATTGACTGCGCCGGCTTTCATTTCATCCCAGTGCTGGACATCGCCGCCGGTGATCTTCATAATCTCATAGCCGGCGGGCAGTTCCAGGCTGGCCGCAAAGATGCCGCCTTTGACCACATCCAGGTCGATTTTGGAAGAAAGTGTGATGCGCTCATCGTCAAAATTGACTCTGGATTCTTCCTCCACGCGGAGTTCCGGCTTCACTTCGGAGATTTTCACCGACATGGCGGCATCGGTTCCGGCGTAGCGGTAAGCGTTCTTCAGTTCATATTCGTCAAGCGCGGCCGTTTTGAAATAGCTGTTGTTGATCGCGGCAAAGTCTTTAATGTCGGAAATTTCGATTTTCACGCCGGGATCAACGAAAATGCCCGTCGTGCCGTACTGGCGCGATGCTTTTTCCACTTTAATCACGCCGATGCCGCAATCGCGCGGCAGCCTGCCGTCGGTCAACTGCGAGACCATGGTAATGACCGCGTCGCCGGACAGCGGTTTGTTAAACAGCGCTTTCATGATGCCGGTATCGCGCTGGAACTGCCACGATTCCAGCCCGGCGGCTTCCACGTTCGTCACCCGGTACTCCTGGGGAACGGTTATATTCAGCGAGGAAATGCTGCCTTGCGGGATATTCAATTCAATGACGTCCCTGATCTCGGCAGAGCCTCTGCCGACCGCGATCCTGGTGGTGATTCCGGCAAAGAATTTTGCGGATTCGGCCAGCGTTTCCGCCCGGGTCCGGACGACTTCGAAAACCGCATCGTCGCCGGGCACAAATCCCGCGTTGGCGGCGCCGTTTTTATCCTGCCTGAAGAAAACGGCATTCGCGGATTTTATCTCCGAACCGGGCAGCGCCTGGACGGTAATGCTGTTGCTGAGACATTGAGGGACTGGAATCTGGAAAGTTATCTGCCGTTCGTCACGCTTGACGACGGACAGGAAATCCACGGAGAAAGTATAACTGCCGCGATCACTGACCTTCAGCAGATACCGGTTGCCGTCGCGCACGATTTTGCAGTCGGAAGAGGAAATGTCAAAAGCGGTGGCTGCCGCCGGACTGCGTAGAATCTCGATTTCGCCGGAACCGGCGGCAGTGATTTTGAACACGGCGGAGGAGATCGCCGCCTTGTCGCCGATTTTCGTCTGGCAGGTGAATGAGTTAATGACAATGCCGCCGGCTTGTGCTGAAAATCCGCAGCAGACAAAAGCGACGACCAGCAGTGAGCAGAGCCGCCGCCATGCCGCCGCCCAGATGCCGGAAGTCAGCAGCAGCGGAAGCAGCAGCGCCAGCACAAAACCGGTCACGATATTGATTTTCATCCATTGGGACAGCGCCAGCATCAGCAGGGCAAGCGCGATGCCGAACAGTACGCCGGAAACCCCTTTGCGGCGGATTTTAATGCCGGCATAGGCCAGAATCGTCGCAAACACGATTGCCGCGACCGTAACCAGCAGCGCCCACGGCGAAAAAGACTCCATATTGATAATGCCGAGGTCAACCGTAAAAGGGGCCGCCGTCAGATTCATCACTTTGGTGAATTCTATCTGGTTGACAATAAATGAACTGTGGAAGTCGAACCCGGTCCGGCACAGCCTGACAAACATAAACAAACCCGAGCCCAGCATAAAAATAAAACCCAGCGCCGGAGTGACGATGAGCTTTCTTTCCCCCGTCCTGCTCCATAGAATCAGCAGTCCGGAGAGCGTAAACAGCACCCAGGCGAAAATAATGCCATTACCCATCCAGCTTTTCAAATATGCGGCAGCGCGTCCGGTAATGCCGGCAATACCGGGTCTGGCGAAATCCTGGCGTCCGAGCTGTTCGGGAGAGGAAGAAACGACCGAACAATTCTCCGGCAGGCTGAAAGACCATTTGGAATGCAGCGTCTTCGCGGCGGTTTCCGGCGCGGCAAACATCATCTGTGCAAAGTTTTTAACCGGTTCCTGCTTAGTGGCGTAAGTGATGGAAACCGCCACCGGCGTGTTAATGTTCTGGAGCCGGGGCAGCGGAATCAGCAGTTCGCCTTTTTCGTCGGAGAGCCGTTTGCGCTTGCCTTCGACGCTGACCGACCACAACGCGCTGCCGGCGGGCAGCCGCAGCGCGAAGAACTGTTCCGCTGAATTTTTAATGCGGTATTCGGCCTCGGTAACGCATCCGCCATTGCTGTCGATACGGGTATTCAGCTCGGCGCGCTCCACGATCAGTTGCGGGGTCGCACATTTGTCATAGCGTTCGATCTTCACTTCCTGCCACTGCTCTTTCGCGGAGCCGCGAAAGACTTTAAGCACCGGATTGGTGATCATGTTCAGATATTCCTCCGGCAGTTCGGCCTGTTCTATTTCCTGCACTCCGGACGCAGCCGCGCCGTTATGGATGCGGAAGGTCTTGCCGCCGGTCAGGGCGATAAAGGAGCCGGAGGAGTCGGCATCGTCGCATGACAGTCCGCCCAGCCGGATCGTTTCGCCGCCTTTCAGGGATATTTCATAAGATGCCAGCAGCGTGAAACTGCCGAGAATTTTCTTCTGAAGACGCACTTCCCACATGCTGAATCACTTTTGCGCCGCCTGACACAGTTTGCGGAGGCTGATGATGCCCTGTCCTTTAAAGTCCAGATTATTGAGGGAATCATCGGCGGTGAACACCAGCTTATCCACCGGCGAACCGGTAATATTCAGCGAGAACACCGTGCTGCCGTAGGCAGTGCCGTCGCCGACGGAAATAAGATGAAATGACTCCGCGGCAATATTGCCTTTAAGCTGCTCAATCAATACCCTGCCGCTCCAGTCCTGATCGCGGAACAGGTAGGCGTACTGCATTCCGGCAACCCTTACCGGCACCGAACCGGCGTAAACCGGGGTGAGCTTGTTCAACTGTTCAGGCGTCAGTTTCAGGCCGCGTTCCGCCGCCAGCGCCAGGTAGCCGCGGACGGATTTGATGCCGTCAATTTTAAATGAGGGAAGCGGAAATGACTTTTCGTCTTTAAATTCTTTTTCAAAGAAAACGCTGAACGACACCCTGCCCGTCATTTCGGACATGAATGGAATTTTAACGATCCGTCGCGTACCGTCTGAAATTAAATCATAGTCCTGCGGACGGATATTGTCGCCGGAAACCTTGCTGAAAGTGTAGCCCGGCAGATATTCCATGCGGATTTCCTTGATCGGAGCGTCGCGCACATCAATCACGCAGTCAAGGCGGACGCTGATCGTGCGGTCGCCGCAAACGGTTGAACAATTGACTTCGCCGGTGTAATAAGGCGTGATGTTGTCGGCCAGCGCCGTCAAACTGAAATCAGGTGGTGCAAAGGTATAGGGATAAGGGTTGTTCAGCAGAAACGCGTGAGCCGGCAGTTGCGGCATGATGGTCGCGCTGTCCACCTGCACCAGGCCGGGAGTCGTCTGGACAATAAGTTTGACGCCGCGGCCGGACCCCAGGCGCATCATTCCGCCGAACCGCATCACATTCTTCGGCATAATCGGCTGGAAATTGAACTGGCACGGGAATCCGGTCAGGATCTTTTCCGCCTGCACCAGCAGCGTGTAGGCTTTTTCCTGGTCTTTCAGCAGTTCCACTTTGACAATGCTCCCGTCTTTGACCGGTTCCGTCCGCCATTCCCGGATATCCTGTCCGGTGATTTCCAGCACATTAACGTCTTTCGGAACAAACAACTGGAGACTGGAAAGCCTGCCCTGAAAGACTTTATATTCAAACTGAGAATTGAATTTGACGGCCCCGGTTTGCACTGCGCCGACAATATTCGCTTCCACGCCGGCGGAGAGAACTTCCGTGCCGCTGATGATTTTTTTCCAGTTTACCGCGCAATTTCCAGTCGGCTGGAGGATGCCGGAATAAGTGGTGATCCCGTTTTCAGTTTTGACATAAGAGGGAAAACCGGGAGCGTCCGTCACTTTGGCGTCAGTATTTTGTCCGGACAAAGTCAACTGCACATTGCGGGTTACCGCCGGCAGTAAATAGAAAGAGCAGGCCCGGCTGACGCCGTCTTTGACGATCTTCGCCGAAAAAGTCATTTTAACTTCATATTCACCGGCTTCAGGGCAGTAGAGGTAATACGCGGAATTCCTGGTTTCGATCCGGCCTTCCGGAGAGGACTTCCAGAATTTCCAGAAAGAACCTTTGCAGGACACGTCCGGCGTTCCGGTGCCGCAGACGTCGCCGGAAATAATCGGGATTTCCGTTTTGGCATCCGCATTGATTTTAAACGACAGCGTGAATCCGGCATTTTCGTCGTTAATGTCGCCGTTCAAGGAAAGTTCGCCGGCTGCCGGGACCTCCGGTTGTATAACCACTACTTTGGCCGTCAGCGGCATTGACATGGCGAACAGGATTGACAAACAGATAAGCAGCATTTTCATAATTACCTCCGGTATATTAAGTTATTATCTTACTCTTGAGACTAAATCCAGCAATTCCCGGACTTTTTCGTCCTTGCTGTAATTGCTGATTTGTAACTGGCGCAGTTTGACGGCAATGCCTGACGGAGTGGCGATATTCTGGGTTTCCGGATACTCCAGCCCTTCGGCAAATTCGGCGGCAAACGACGCCAGCTTGAATCCCGGCGACGCGGTTTCAAAATTTCTGCCGATGTTCCCGGCGTCAATCACAAAGGACTTTTCTTCCACCCGCATGTCTTCGGCGTTTTTATAGCGGATGCGGGTGGTCGCGATGGTTGCATCCGGCTTCACGCCGGGCTTCAGGCGCAATTCATATAAAGCGGTCACGGACTGTCCGGAGCCGACTTCGCCGGCATCGACGCTGTCATTCCGGAAGTCAGCTTTGCTCAACTGACGGTTCTCGTAACCGATCTGACGGTATTCGGCGACATTTTCCGGATTGAACTCCACCTGGATCTTGACGTCGCGGGCGATTTCCCGGAAACGGGCTTCAAAATTAGCGGCGAATAATTCCTTAACGTCATTTTCCGAATCCACGAAAACATAACTCCCGTCGCCGGTGGCGGCAATCTCTTCCAGCAGCTTGTCGTCGCCGTCGCCGCCGAGCCCGATGACAATATTGGAAATACCGTTGATGCGGTTCTTTTCGATGTTGCCGATGATTCCGGCGCGCGCTTCCGGTTCCAGTTTAACAATGCCGTCGGTAATAATGACGACCCGGTTCCATGCTCCGGCACGGTAATTGACGGCGGCCAGTTGATATGCTTTCCGCAGCCCGTTATAAAAGTCGCTTACCCCGCCGGCTTCAATGGCCTTGACCGCCATGTCCAGCGTATTTTTAGTTTTCATCTGGTTATTGACCAGCACATTGGCGCTGCCGCCGCAGGTCACTAGCGACAGCCGGTCGTAAGGCGTCATTTTCGTCGAAAGCAGTTTCAGCGCGTTAACGGCCAGCTCCATTCTCTCGCCGTAAGCCATGGACCCGCTGGTATCCAGCAGCACCGTGTAGACAGACGCTGAGTTCATATTCGGCCCCAGCCGTTTGCCTTGGACGCCGATGCGCAGCAGCGTATTCTGCGGACGGAACGGCGCGGGAGCGCTTTCCATGTTAACCGCGAAAACGCTGTTTTCCGGAGAGCGGTAATGATAATCAAAATAGTTGATGAAATCCTCCGCCCGGATTTTTGACGGATCGGGACGGATGCCGCGGTTGATGTTCTTTTTCGCCGTCAGATACGAGGCCGTATCGGTATCTATCGAGAAGGTTGAAAACGGCTTCGATTCAGTTTTGATAAACGGCAGTCCGTCTTTAAAGTCCTTCAGCCTTTTTTCTTCGTTGTTGAGAGTTTCGACAAGGTTTCTTATTCGCGTCATAACATTATATGGCGCATCGATTCTGATGGTGCCGGCGTTAGTGTCAATCAATATTTTTGCCGGAGCCGGACAGTTGCGGCTTTTCAGAAAATCGCGGACATCCTCAACCGTGGTCAGGTTCCAAAGCTTAAGATTGACTTTAAATGCTTCACTGGCTGCGAACTCTTCCTTCTTTTTACTTGATTCGGCAGGTCTATCCAGTACATCGGATGCCGCTAATGATTTTGCTTCCGGCACCCCTTTCCAAATTAAGACGTTTGAGGCTTGTTCCTCTGAAAGTTTCAAGCTTTCCTGTTTTACCTCAGCCTTATCCATTTTGTCTATTGTCGCAACTCCATAAGCATAGCGTGAAGCTGCCGGAGCGGCGGCAGGCGTGAACGACTGATTGGCCTTATATTTCATAAAAGCGACTTTTGCCGCCTTTGCCGGCGGAAGCGGCGGCATTGGCGGCAATGCCGCAAAAGCTTTCTCGTCCCGCACTGCCGGTTTCTCTTCAAGCGCTTGCAGAGCCGGTCCGCCAGTCGGTCCTGCTGCAGCCCTGCGCAAATAGACATCAGCAACATCTTTTCGATTCTCCGCCGCAAGCTTGCCGGCAGCACCCCCTTTGTCAGCATCTTTATCAGCCCCGGCTCCGCCAAATGTGGCAGATTCCGGGCCAGTTAAGGCGGCAGGCGCAGCAGAAGAATCTGTTTCCAAGTCCGGCGGGGCTCCGACGGCGGGTAATGCACCACCTTCACTAAGCCCGACTCGCTTTAAGTTGCTTTCGGCGTAAATTCTTCTGGACTTTTCCCTGCTGCTGCTCAGCGTAGGAAGCAGCAGGCCAAGCAGGATGATTCCGACTATAAGCGAAGCAGCCAATTCCAGCCACCTGAACTTTGGCGGCATTTTTTTGGAGAGTTTCAGCTTCGGCAAGTCGGCGGCGGCTTCGAAAATCTCTCTGCGGTGCGCGTCTGAAAGCTTTAAATCCTGATGATTCCGCCGTAACGCGTCTCCGGTGAAATTCCAGATCTCCCGCAGTTCATCAAATTCTTTGCGGCAGTTTTCGCAGGCGGCCAGGTGCTCTTCCAACTGCTTTGCCTGAATTGCAGAAAGCTCTCCGGCCAGCATGTCGGTCATCAGACGGGATGTTTTGCTGCATTTCATATTGAGAGCTCCTTCGTAATGTGATTCTTCAGCTCATTGACGGCGCTGTGCAGGATAAACCCGACATTGCCGATGCTCAGATCCATGATTTCGGCAATCTCGCGGTAACTTTTCCCGTGCTCCAGCTTCAGCACCAGAATTTCCCTGGCCCGCGGCTTGAGGCCGTTGATCGCGGCAGTCAGCAACTGATTTTTTTCGAGGTTCATGATGCCCTGGTCCGGCCGGTCATGATGCGCGGTAAAGTTCTCGCCGCCCTCAATCGTTATCTCCGCTTTGATTTTTTTGGCCCGCAGCAGATTCAGGCAGTCATTGCGCACGGTCTTGAACAGCCAGGCGCGGGGGTTGCGGATTTCGCCGCCGGTATACGTTTGACGGTTGTATTTGATAAATGCCATTTGAACCGCATCCTGCGCCGTGGAGGCATCCCTGAGCATACGCCCGGCGAAGCCCAGCAGCGCTGATTCATTTTCTTCCATCAGGTTTTTTAACGCTTCTTCAGGCGACATTCCATAAACCTTTCAGCTCTGATTATCACCATTAATGACACGCCGGCTCAAACAATATTAGAGCAGGAACCAAAAAAAGTTAAAATTTTCTCCATTATCTTCAAAAAATAACCCGTCTTCTGAAAATAACAAACAATACAAGCAAGTTTAAAGCTTAGTGGAATGAAAACGAAACAGGGAAAGGATCGCCCTTTCCCTGTATGAAAAAATACCGGCTATTGCCGATGCGTCAGCTTTTCTTCCGGCGGACCGGAATGTGGGCGCTTTCGCCGTGAACGGCGTGGGCGGCTTCCATCATGGCTTCGCCGAGCGTCGGATGGGCATGAATGGCCCTGCCGAGTTCCCTGGCGGTGATTTCCAGATTCATCGCCGGAACCGCTTCCGCGATCAAGTCGGTGGCATGGGGGCCGATAATATGAACCCCGAGCACCTGGTCGGTAACGGCATCGGCAATAATCTTGCAGAAACCTTCGGTCTCGTTGATCGCCATGGCTTTGCCGAGCGCGGCGAACGGGAACTTGCCGACAGTGATGTCCAGTCCTTTTTCTTTGCACTGCTCTTCGGTCAGGCCGACGGTACCGATTTCCGGGCTGGTGAAAATACAGCCGGGAACCAGATCATAGCTGAATTCGTTGCGGTGTCCGCAGATGTTGTCAACGGCGCAGAGTCCCATCGCGCTGGCCAGATGCGCCAGCCAGATGCGTCCGGCGATATCGCCGATGGCATAAATACCCGCGACATTGGTCCGGCATTTGGAATCAACGGGAATCCAGCCGCGTTCGTCGGTTTTGATGCCGGCGGCGGCAATATTCAAGCCGTTGGTGACCGGTTTGCGGCCGATGGAGACGAGCAGATAATCGGCTTTCAGTGTTTCGCTGCCGACTTTGCCGCTCACGCCTTTCTTGTCGGCCTTGATGTCCTGCATCGGAGTGCCTGTCATAATGGTGATGCCGGCTTTCTTCATATATTGAGTCTGCGTGCGCGAGATTTCTTTGTCCAGATTCGGCAGAATCGTCGGCAGCATTTCCACGATGGTTACCTGAGTGCCGAGTTCGGCGAACAGACAGGCGAATTCGCAGCCGATGACGCCGCCGCCGAGCACCAGCATGGTTTTCGGAATTTCTTTAACCGAAAGCAGTTCGGTCGAGGTCAGCACTCTTTCGCCGCGCGGGATAAATCCCGGCACGAGCGATTCGGAACCGGTGGCGATAATGAAGTTCTTAGCGGAAATCTTCGTTCCGGTATCCCTGCCGCCGTTGATTACAACCGTTTTGCGTTCGAGGAAGGAAGCGGAGCCGTTAAAAGTCGTCACCCCGGCCGCTTTCAGCAGGGAGCCGATGCCGCCGCGCAGGGTTTCAATCACATTGTCTTTGCGGGAGAGCATTTTCGCCCAGTCGGGAGCGATTTTACCGGTGATGCTCACGCCGAAATCCGCCGCGTGGCGCGCCTTGTGCAGAACTTCCGCTCCGGCAATGAGTGTTTTGGTGGGAATGCATCCGGTATTCAGACAGGTGCCGCCGAAATATTCTTTTTCAATCAAGGCGACGTTCAGGCCGAGTTGTCCGGCACGAATCGCGGCGACATATCCGCCGGGACCGGCCCCGATCACACACAGGTCAAAATTTTTCGTGTCCATAAAACCTCTTGTTCTTTAGAAAATTGACAAAAACCTGGCCTGAGAGATTATTCTCTCAAACCTTATTCCAATAGAAAAATTTCGAACCCGTCTTTAATCTAGCCTGGTTATTCATTTTTTCAACAAAACATTCTGGACACTCCGACATTTTGGAGTGTCGTTGAGCACAACGGTTTTCGAAATATGGGTCCTATGGGTCCTATGGGCCATTTGGGACAGCCACTCCGACACTTTGGAGTATCGTTGAGCACAATGCTTTTCAGTTTTCATAACCACTCCGACACTTTGGAGTGTCGTTGAGCACAACGGTTTTCGAAATC
>CAIJKT010000750.1 GCA_903821255.1 uncultured Lentisphaeria bacterium
GAAATATGACCGTTTTTCGATGCATGAATGTGTCTTCTCCGCATCCCGTCAGGTCGCTAAAGGCGTTCACGCGCTGGATATCGCCAAGGCTCTGATTGACCGCGGTTATCATCCGCCGACGATATATTTCCCGCTGATCGTGCCGGAAGCGCTGATGATCGAACCGACCGAAACCGAGTCGAAAGATACGATTGACAGCTTTATCGAAGCGATGATCGAAATCGCCAAATTGGCCGAAGCGAACCCGGAGCAGATTCAGCAGACGCCGGTTACGACCCCCGTAAAACGGATGGACGAAACCAGAGCCGCCAGATCTCCGGTAGTTGCCGACCTGGGTTGAACTCCGGCAATTCCGCTCCGTTTCTGACGGAGCGGAATTGGCCGTTCAGCATGCTGTTCAGGAATACAGATTCTTTATCGAATCGTGGATTCTCATCGCCAGTTCCGATGCGGCCATTTTATCCATGCACACTTCAATGTAGGCCGCGCAATCGCATTCCCCGGTCTTCTTGAACGCATCTTCGAGTTCGCCGTTTTTAGTGACTTTAACTGACAGCCAGCCTTCACAGCCGAAAGCTTCCGGCAGTCTGGAATACTGCCATTGCGCCAGATTGTTATAATAGATGTCGGGGTTTTCGCACAGCAGGCGCTCTATCAGATACCCGTCATTATTGAGCACTATGATCACCGGTTTAAGCCAGAAACGGGCAAACTGGCCGACTTCCTGGACTGTCAACTGATGCGAACCTTCGCCGGTGATTAATACCACGCGCCGGTCCGTGGCGGCAAGCGCGGCACCCAGCGCGGCGGGCGTTGCCCAGCCGATTGAACCCCACAATGTCTGGTTCAGAAAAATGGAATTTTCCGGCATCTTTGCGAAACCCAGGCCCATTGATACGGTGCCGGTTTCCGCCACAACGATATCCCCGGGTTTTAAAAACTTCTCCAGCGCGGGATAAAAATAGTCAGGAGTGATATTGTCGCCCGGAATCCCTTGCGGCTGCCCCAGTTTTTTGACTTCGAGACGGACTGCGGTTTTCGGTGCGGCCAGTTGCAGCAGGCCATTGATAACATCCTCCATTTCCACATTGCAATAGGTCGCATAGCCTACGGTTACATGATGATGCATTATGGAAATCATTTTTGTCCGGTCGATATTTGCGCTGAAGGCTCCGGTGTTAAAGTCGCTCCAGAGCGCGCCGATATTTAAAACACAGTCGCTGTTCTCAATAAAGTCCCTGACTTCCTGATTCATAATCCTGCCGTCATAAATGCCGGCGTATTGTTTGAGCGATTCGTCCAGCGTGGTTTTATCCATAAACATCGTCGCAAACGGCAGATCCGTCTTTTCGATCAGTCTGGTTGCCATATCCTGCAGGTTCAACCGCCGGATCAAGTATCCCGCCAGCGCCGCCGGAGATGCGGATTTTGTCAATTTGTCATGAATCGCGGCAACGGCTTCCCGCAAGGTCGCCTGATCGCTCCGCGGGATGGTCAAAACACCAATTTCCTCCCGGCCGATAACCGGCAGATTGCCGTAATCCAGCGGAATGGCAAAATATACCGGGCGGTGATGGTAAACTGCCGCTTCAAGCACCCGCTTTATTTCGGGAATTGCATTCTCCGGCGTAAGCGTCGCCGAGGCGCAAACCATGCTGGAGGCTGCCTGTTTGAAGATTTCAAAGTTACCGGTGCCAAGCGTGTGATGGACGATCCGCTTGTTCAGCATTGTTTTTGTCGGCGGTATACCGACAATATGGATAACCGGCAGATGCTCGGCGTAAGCCCCGGCAACTCCGCAGAGCGCGGAAAGTTCCCCGACCCCGAACGTCGTCGACAAGGCGGCGAAACCTTTGATTCTGGCATAGCCGTCGGCGGCATAGGCGGCGTTTAGCTCGTTACAGTTGCCGATCCAGCGCAACTCCGGGTCATTGCAGACCGCATCAGTCAGCGGAAACGAAAAGTCGCCGGGAACGCCGAATACAGCTTCAACGGCCAGGGTTTTAATGCTGTCCAGTAAATACTGTGCAATGCTTCGATTCATTTTTCGTCTCCTTTGCGGAAAAAGGGTTTTGTCAAAGCCCAGCCCCTTTCTTCTTTAGGGCTTGAGCTCAATTAAAATTTTATTTGAACGGGAGCCACCGAAGAAATCGGTTCTCCCCCTATTTTATTGGATTTTGAATGTTGAAGATGTGAAGTTCCTCTGCCA
>CAIJKT010000751.1 GCA_903821255.1 uncultured Lentisphaeria bacterium
GGGCTGCTAAAGAGTACTGCAAGCATCCTGCTTGCTTATCAAGCTGGAAGCTTGAGTTACTTTGAGTACCGGCAAACCTGAAGACCTCCGGGAGAATCTCAAAGATGTAAAGGTTATTTCTGAACAACTCCTAACCACGTCATTTTATAGAAAATGACAACGATCATTTTTTAATTTGAAAATTATTCTCCTGACAGGCGGAACGGTATATTGGATATTCAAGTTATCTGGTCGAACAATCCGTAAATTCAGCAAATGAGGTGTTTGCTTTCTATATAATTTATCCTGCATATCCTGTCCATCCCTGTTAAATCTTTTGGTTGCGGCTAAGCTTTTCGTGGTAAAAATGTCTTTTTCACCACACTCCTCACTCCTCACACCTAACACCATTACAATCGTAAAAAAATGAAAGCGCCTCGCGTTGGTGATTATGCATCGAGCAACTGGTCACGCGAAGAAATGACAGGTGATTCTTCAATTATTTATGAACCAACATCTATATTACATCTATAAAAATAGCATATAGCTGTTGTTTTAAATGCAGTGATACATTATAATATGATTATACGAATATAAAACTTAAGGAAAAAGACGGTCATGCTGATTAACAAACAGCTTAAAATAAAGTATATGCAGCTTGAAGAAGAATTTAAAAGCGAATTGCTTTCCGGTAAATTCAAGCCTGGTGATTTATTTTATACTGAAAAAGAAATCATGTCCAAGTATCAGGCCAGTTACGCTACAGTTTCACGGACAATGAAAAATATGGCAGAGAAGGGCATTTTTGAGCGCCATCGCGGCATGGGTACTATCGTCCGGGAAATTCCAGGCTTTTCAAAAGATCTGCTTGCATTTCAAACACTCTACTTTAACGGTGTAAGTTCCTTTTATGAACACCGGAACAGCACGCCTTTCAGTTGGTTTGTCCGTGAAGAAATTCAAAAAGGGGTCGTCAATGCATGGCCGGGAAATGTACAGATATCCAGCTTGGATGACATTCTCAAAGAGGCCGCCAAAGGCAAAGTATTTAACGCCGTCTTCCTTTCTCCTCCCAGCGAGTTTGCGAAGGAAATAGAAAACCTGCAATGCATTTATACAATAATCAATCATGCCCGTTACTTCACTTCGCCGTATAATTCCGTGACGACTGATTTTATCGTTGGCGCTTATAACCTGGTTTCATATCTGATTCGTGAACTGGGCCATCATAAAATTGCTTTTATCGGAGGGGACACGCTCAATTATCATGCTGACCGGTATGCCGGATATAAGCTGGCGCTGGAAGCGCATAACATTGATTACCGGGAAGACTATTGTATCCGCAACATAGATGCGACGGAGAAAAGCGGAAGCATTGCCATGAAAAAACTTCTGCATTTGAATGACCCGCCAACTGCGGTTTTTGCGGATACCGATCTTAAAGCGCTGGGCGCGGTTGCCGCGATTAAGGAAGCCGGACTAAGAGTACCGGATGATATTTCAGTGGCCGGGTTCGATAATGTGCCTGGTCTTGAAAAACATGCCATTGGACTGACAACGTTAAACCTGGCACTGTCTGAATTAGGCCGTAAGGCCATTGACATGCTGGTGGAACGCATTCTCAACAATGGCAAAAATATTCCAAGCATTATCCAGTATGGAGAAATAATATTCAGAGATTCATGTTCCAAACTAAAAATATAGGGAAGTTATTTATGAAAAAGATTGATGAAAGGCCAAAAGCAAACTGGTTCCGTTGTAAAATTTTTACACTTATCGAACTCCTCGTGGTGATCGCCATCATCGCAATCCTCGCGTCTCTACTGCTTCCTGCGCTCAACAAAGCCAGAGCAAAGGGGAGACAAACCAGTTGCTTGAGCAATCAAAAAACAATCGGGCAGGCACACCAATTTTACCAGAGCGACTTTAGCGATTATTTCCCGCCGCTGGTAGACAACTCGTCCGGGCGATCAGTTGCCTGGGAGCATTTTCTCGCGCCGTACTGTACTAAGTACAAATCAACCGCGATAGCGGCATCAGCAGTCAATACGCCTTCCACCTATAACCAGGCGAAGTTAGATGCTTTCAAAATCTATTCCTGCCCGGCTCAGACAATAGGCCATTTTGTGCAGGCATCCGCCGGCTTATGGTGCTATGTTGGAAATTATGTAAGTAACGGTTCAATCTTGGTGGCAACGCCGGGTGCTTCAATGAAAGTGGGCCGCATACGTAACCCGACCATTCACGGGTTGAACTGGGATGGCCTTGGTCCCATCACAGGCGCTTCTGCAACAGGTGGCGAACATATTAGCATCCTTTGGCCAGCCTACTGTGTTACCGGACGGCCCCATCTTGGTCAGGCTAACGTGCTTTACGTCGATGGTCATGCTGTATCCTGTAGGATGGAGCCGTTGTTGCCAATATATTACAATGCAATTACCAACAAGCTGATCAATAAATATTAAGGGCCGTAAGGATAGATATTCGAAGTTTAATAACATATAAAATCAGGAAATTTGCAAGATGGGTGAGCTAAGCACAACTAATATAAATCAGTTTATATCTACTCGACGAACATTCAAGACAATCCTGCTGGTGGCGCTTGTAACAACATTTATATGCCGGGGGGACGCGGTGGAAAATAATCCTTCCCTGCTTTTTGAAGCTAATTTTAACGGCTATAATGCTACAGCCGACTACGCCAAGGGGAATAAGCGTTGTTTAAGTTTTGAAAACCCTGACCTTCAGATGCGTATGTTTGCCGGGCTGAAAGATACCAACGGTCTGAAGTTGAGCAACCGCGAGAATTGCGAATACGAGATGATAAACAACTTTGATCCGCGCCAAGGCACCGTCAGTTTGTGGGTGGCCCCGCAGAACTGGCAGGAGGATAGCGGCAAACGCCAGTCATTTTTTACCGCACGTACAACAAATTATGTGTTTGAAATCGTCAAGCTTACCTGGCCGAGGCTGTATTTCAATATCCATTATACCGCGCCAAACAGCCCTCCCGCCATCTACCGCGCCGAGATAGACATGCGAAAAGAGGACTGGACCAAAGGGCGTTGGCATAAAATAGATGCTGTATGGGATCGTCAAGGCATGAGATTATATTTTGACGGAGTGCTACCCTCACCAAAACCTGGGTCGGCGGAAAAAAAATTCCCGTTGTCGGTGGATTTCCCCAAAGCCGATCCGGCGGGGGTAATAATGCTCGGTTTTCCGCAGGAACAGCGAGGTGCGGCCGACATCACGGCGGAGGCTGAAACAGGATATGATAATGTCATGGTCTATGACCGGATGTTGAGTTCCAATGAGATCCGGCAAAAGTACGAAACGTATTTCCCCCCCGATATTTCCGCAGTCGCCAATATCGCTAATGCAGTGGTTGTTCCCCGCGTCAGCCGGGGCATCAATCTGAATGGAGAAATTGACCCGGCTGAATGGGGAGATGCCGCACGGATTCCGATCGCGGAGTTTATGGGCAACGCTTCGGCCGGATCGACTTTGTTCGCCTGGGCGTATTTGAAATACGACAGAGAAAATCTGTATATCGGCCTGGAAGCTAATAGCAGTCCGTCGCGTACGTCAATAACGGAACGCGACGGAAAACTCTGGGAAGATGACGCCTTTGAAATAGTGCTGGCCAATCCGGACAACAACGCCATCTATCATTTTATCGTGAACGCGCAGGGGGCGTTGTATGATGCGCGGATTGACCAGGATGGCAAGGAAAAGTCCTTCTGGAACAGTCAGGCTTTAGTGAAAAGCTGTAAAAAAAATAATTCGTGGTCTTCGGAACTCATCATTCCCCTGAAAGACATTGAATGCAATCCAGACATGAATAACCGGTGGCTGGGTAATATGATGGCTACGTATTACAAAGATAAATCTCAGGTTAATTCCGGGTGGAACAAGCCTACGGTTGATGGCTACATGGATAAGAAGGGGTTTGGAAAGATCGTATTCGGTAAATCGGAACTGGCCGGGCGGGTGGAACTATTCAATCGACCGGAACTGGATGGAACTCTGAACTTTAAGGTGCAAATTGTTCCGCCTGAACAAACTGCAAGCGTAGACGTTAAAGCTAGTTATCAGTCGGATGCGGAAACAATCAGTTATCCCGGCAGTCTCAAGGATGAGTGGCGGGTTAAATTGCCGCCGGGAAAAATAAAAGTAAAGGTATCGGCCGAATCTAAAAACAGTTCAGACCCGCTTCTGTTCTACGAGCATAATTGCTATGTCAATTTGCCACTAGTGATAAGTTATCTGTGTTTTGAAAAGAGAGACTGTTTTGAAGTGACGGTCGATTTGCGGAGCAGTTCCGCCGCCATTCAGTATCTGCTTGCGGCGGGGGGTCTTAAAGGCGTGGTCCGGCTGATAAATCCTGAA
>CAIJKT010000752.1 GCA_903821255.1 uncultured Lentisphaeria bacterium
CAATATAAAATATTATATTTATTAAATAGTATATAATGCTATTAACATGAATTCAATAAACAAGGCTGCGGAAATGACGAAAAAAGTAAAAGTCGGGGTTATCGGCTGCGGTAATATCAGCGATGCTTATTTCAAAGCGTCACAGACGTTCAAGAATCTGGAAATTGTGGCCTGTGCCGATCAATGGCCGCAGGCGGCGGAAGCCAAAGCGGTAATTTACGGTCTGAAAATCCTGACCGTCGAAGAACTGCTGTCGGATAAGTCAATTGAGGTCGTGCTGAATCTGACCACGCCGCAGGCGCATGCTGCAATCAATCTGCTCGCGCTAAAAGCAGGAAAGCATGCCTACTGCGAAAAACCGTTCGGCCTGGACCGGGAATCAGGCAGGGAAGTTCTGCGGCTGGCGGCGAAAAAACAACTTTATACCGGCTGTGCTCCGGATACTTTCCTCGGCGGCAGCCATCAGACCTGCCGCAAACTGATTGACGACGGCGCTATCGGCGCGCCGCTTTCCGGCACGGCCTTCATGATGTGCCGCGGCCATGAGTCCTGGCATCCGGCTCCGGCATTTTATTACCTGAAAGGCGGCGGTCCGCTGTTCGATATGGGGCCGTATTATATTACCGCGCTGGTAAATATGCTGGGACCGGTCAAAAAAGTCGCCGCCATCAATACTAAAGGCTTTAAAACAAGACTTGCCACTTCTGAAAAAGCCAAAGGGCAGCGTTTGAAAGTCGAAGTCAATACCCATGTTGCCGGGTTGCTGGAATTTGTCTCCGGCGCGGTAATTACCCTGGTTACCAGTTTTGACGTCTGGAGGCACACCAACCACAATATCGAAATTCACGGCTCTGAAGGCAGTCTGCGCGTTCCCGACCCCAACGGCTTCGGCGGTAAAATCTCAATTTTCCAGCCCGGTATGCAGGACTGGGAAGAAGTACCCCCCGCATTCGGTTATCTTGAAAATATGCGCAGTATCGGTCTGGCCGACATGGCGGAGTCCATCCGCCGGCAGATTCCGTGCCGCTGTTCCGGGGAGCTGGCATTTCATGTTCTGGATGTAATGTGCGCGCTGGAGGAAGCCTCCGCGGCGGGAACACATATCGCGCTAAGGAGCGGTTGCCTGCGGCCCGATCCATTGCCGCTCGGCCTGAAACACGGCAAAATTTTTCTCAACTGAATTTACTAATGGAAAGACAAAAGAGATTATGAACAAAAAAGTATTTATGACATGGGGCGGGTGGGACGGTCATGAACCGGAACAGACCGCGAAATTATTCGGCAAACTGCTTGCGGAACATGGTTTTGAAGTGGAGATCAGCAATTCGCTGGAGCCGCTGGCCGACAAAGTAAAAATGGCGTCATACGACCTGATTATTCCGGTCTGGACTATGTCGAAAATCACCAAAGAGCAGGCGGACGGTCTGCTGGACGCAGTAAGGAGCGGCACCGGGATCGGCGGCTGGCACGGCGGGATGTGCGACGCTTTTCGCGAGCATACCGAGTATCAGTGGATGACCGGCGGACAGTGGGTGGCGCATCCCGGCAATATCATCGAATATGAAGTAAACATCATCGATCATGACGATCCAATAACTCGCGGGATAAAGGATTTTAAAATACGATCAGAACAATACTACATGCACACTGATCCGGGCAACGAGGTACTGGCGACCACCACTTTCTCCGGCGAACACGCTGAATGGATTGGCGGAACTGTCATGCCGGTAGTCTGGAAAAGGCAATATGGCAAAGGCCGCGTCTTTTACAGTTCGCTGGGGCATGTTGCGGCGGATTTTATCAACTGTCCGGAAGCTGAGGAAATTGCGTTTCGCGGCCTGCTCTGGGCAGCCCGGTAAGCCGGGATAAATTAACTTGAAGGAATTCCCCGGACGGCTGTCCGTCCGGGGAATAAATATGCTTATTCCTGAACCAGGATTTTAAACTCGCCGCGCATGTAGTTCTTCGCGCTGCCGGAGAAAGTCCAGTCTAAAGTCTTTCCACCGGCCCAGTTGCCGATACCGACATCGGCACTTCTGCCGCCGCTGAAGTTGTTGAAACAGATTACTGACTGCTTTTCTTTCCAGTTGTGGATCTGCATGCAGCCGTAACCGGGTGAACGGCTGGTGTCGTACTGGTCGCCGAAATCGAAAGCGGCATCGGAAGCTCCCGGTACCTTGGCGCTGTTGACGCCGCCATAGTTGCAATCCCAGAATTCGATATTACCGCCTTCGGGATAGTCGCCGGTCTTGACCCCGTCAACATTCGATTTTACCGTCATGCCGGTCACCATCTGCTGGAACATCTGCCCGGCAGATTTTACCGGCACGCCGATTTTCTTGACGTCATCAGTGAACGGGTCCATGCTCACGAAAGCATAGGACAACTTGCCGTCACTGGTTTGCAGCGCCATGAAATAAGCTACTTTTTTGAATTTGCCGGTGATCCCGGCGGAGTTATCTTCCGTATATACGAACCTGGTGCTGTTGTCGGTCAGTTTGGCATTGGTCGGATCAAAACTGTACACCACTTTGTAATCTTTAATTTCCGCCGGCAGCAGTTTTGCCATAAGATTGATCTTCGGCATTGTGCCGAACCGGAACGGCGAAGCCGGCAGGCCGGCATTGTTGACCAGATTCACACCGGTCGGATTGTTGGCCCAGGCGTAATAAACCATCACCGCTTTCTTTACTTCAGGCGCGGTCACTTCGACGGTATCCCCGCCGGTGATTTTCGCATCGGCCTTGACTGTCATGCCGTCTTCGTTAACCAGTGCGAAACCTTGCAGTTTTTCGCCTTTGACGGCCAGCGGAGAACCGCCGTCTTCGAAACGGACAATTGCCTTTTCATCATCAAATTTGCAGGATCTGGCAATCGGCCCGGTCCAGACCGTATCCTTTTTGCCATAAGTCTTATACAGGGCGACGCGGGCCAGGCGGTCGCCGACATCCTGCTTGTTTTTCGGGTGAATATCGTTTTCTTCGCCGATGTCAATCGTGATCGCCATGCCGGTATTCGGCACTTCCATCGCCGTCTTCATGAAGGCTTCGCGCAGTACCGGCCAGCCGCCGTCTTCCACAGGAGACGACCAGGCTTTCATAAAGTTCGGCAACTGGACAAAATAAAAGGCTAAATCATTGTTATCCCAGGCGTTGCGCCAGCAGTTAATCATCCGTTCCATTTGCGCCCGGTAATTATTTGCCTGGCCGGCGTTGGACTCGCCCTGATACCAGATTGCGCCTTTGGCGGCAAACGGAACTATAGGAACGATCATGCCGTTATAGAGATTGCCTGGATAATTCTGGTGCTGCTGCGGATGCGGGTTCAGACGCGGCGCATTGGGTTGCGTGCCTTTGCTGCCGGCGGCTTTCCATTCGTCAACTTTTTTCTGCCAGGCGACTTTTTCGTCTTCAAACTTTTTCTTTGCAGCTTCCGGGGTGTAGGTCGCCGCGTTTTTGTCGTAATTGTCTTTCATATTCTTAACGATTGGATCGGAGAGCTGTTTATCCAGCGGGGTCCAGGCTTCGATGCAGGTGCCGCCCCAGGAGGTGTTGATCAGGCCGACCGGTATCTTCAATTCCTGATAAAGCTTGCGGCCGAAGTAATAACCGGCGGCGGAAAAGCTCCCGACGGTGGCCGGGCTGCATGGCGTCCATTTGCCGACAGTGTCTTTCAACGGGGTCTGCGAGGGAACAGGCTTGACGGTGAAAAGGCGGATTTCCGGGTAATTGGCATTGTTTACTTCCTTTTCGTAAAGCGAGGCATCGCGACTCCACAGTGTCACCGGCATCTGCATATTCGACTGCCCGGAGCATATCCACACATCGCCGGACAGCACATTATTCAATTCGATTTTATTTTTGCCCTGAACAGTAATGATGAACGGTCCGCCTGCTTTGGGCGTATCGAGTTTAACCTGCCACTTGCCGTCTTTGCCGGCCACAGTATCGGCTTTTTCGCCCCAGGAACCGGATACGGTCACTTTCTCTTCCGGATCGGCCCAGCCCCAGACCGGCGCCGCAGTTTCCCGCTGAATTACCATGTCGCTGTTAAAGATCGCCGGCAGTTTAACATCGGCACACAATACGCCCGCCGCCGTCAGCAGCGCACCCATTAGAATGGTCCTTTTGATCATCTCTGACTCCTTTCATATTGACAGTTTCAGCTTAAATGACTTAAAAAGATATAGCTTACGGAATTAACTGCAAACAAAATGTTTAATTAATCATTTAATATTCCAGCATATGGAATTTTAGGAATACTGTGAATAATGGGAATGGTAAAATGGAAGCACACTCTGGAAAATTCAATAATACTCCTGCACTTGATATCTCTAAACTCTCCGGAATGCCGGTAACCGGCCGGAGTGAGCGGAAGTGATGATTTTGAAGGATTTGGAATTATTCTTATTGAAAAAATCATATTGAAGTCCATATTCTTGAAATAAGCTATGAGTAAATATTTTTATGGATACAGATTCATTTTTCAAGAAAATTAAACAAGTCGTTACCAGCCGCCAGTTTATTGCGGTCGCGGTTCTGGTACTGGCGGCGCTGATTATCCGGATTGCCGTTGCCGTGCCGGGGCTGGATAAAGCACCCGGACATTTCTGCCGCCCGGATTCGGCAGGCTATATTCAGCCGGCGCTGGCGCTGGCGGAAGACGGCGGGTTTTATGCGGGGCCCGGATTGAAAGTTCCAGATGTCAGCAGGCCGCCCGGTTTCCCGCTGTTTCTGGCGGCATTTTTCTATCTTTTCGGAGAGAACTATGTGATTCCGGTGCTGGCGATGTGTCTGGTCGGCGCGCTGATTTGCGTTCCGGTGTATCTGACCGGAAAGCTGTTCGGCGGACATCTTGCCGGAATGATTGCCGCCGGGTTTGTGGCGTTGAATATCACCGGCATCGCGATGAGCCCGATGTATCTTACAGATTCTTTTTTCACCTTTCTCATTGCATGGCAGCTTTACTTTTTCAGCCTGTTCTATGTGCGCAGGGATTTGCGCTGGTGTTATCCCGGAGTGATTCTGGCGGCGCTGTCGGTGCTGATCCGCCCGATCAGCGTCTTGTGGTATATTCCCGCGGGATTCCTGATTCTGATCATTCCCGGTGTAAATTTTAAGAAAAAGCTTATAACCGCGCTGACTTGTACGGCGATTTTCTGGGCGGTTGTTTTTCCGTGGATGCTGCGCAACAGTTACGCCGGAGCCGGGTTGTGTGTTGATGTAAACACCGGCTCCATGTATCACCAGAACGGAGCCATGCTCATTTCCGCAGTAAAGGGCACTTCATACGAAGCGGAGAAACAGTGTATCCTGAAGGAGCAGGAACAGGAATTTGCCGACACCGCAAAATATCCTGACGAAAAAAGCAGAGTTGACTACCGCCTGAAGAAGCTGAGAGAATTGATTATCCAGTATCCGTTAACCTACCTGCGGCTGCATTTTAATCCGCAGGTGATGCTGCCGGATGCGCCGACTTTTTTTGAATTGCTCGGATTCACGCAGAGCGACCGTGGAACGCTGGATGTAATGCACCGGTTCGGCATATTTGCCGCGGTGAATCATTATTTTGCCGGCAAGTTATGGCTGCCTGCATTGCTGATTCCGGCCTTGCTGGTCGTATTGTGCTGCTACCTCGGATGCCTCGTCCAGTTGGGCGTATGGTTGTTTGAAAAGAAGATATTTCTGATATTCTTCTTTCTGGCGTTCGTGGAATATTATCTGCTGCTGCCGGGCCCGATAACTGTTCCCCGCTATCATCTGCCCGCTCTGCCGCTGATTGCCGTAATGGGCGCTACCGGCTGTATTTTATGTATGAGAAGAATGAGATATTTCAGAAAAAAGGGTAGTGTCAAATCTGGCATGAAAGAAATGAACAAAGATGAG
>CAIJKT010000753.1 GCA_903821255.1 uncultured Lentisphaeria bacterium
GGCATTTTTCATGCTTGATATGTCGCTCCGCTGAAGCTGTATTATGAATTTTCGGTTTCCATGACTTCTCGCTTCAGCAGTTTCCGTCAGAACAGTTTGAACTCGCGGTACCGGCCTTCTGCGGCGGGGATCTGGCCTGACGCCAGATACAATTTGTTATTCCTGTAATCAAAAATCACGCTGTAGATATTGCAGCTCAGCATCACGCTTTTATGCCGCAGGATAGTCTTCAAATCCTCGACCTTGTCCGGATTGACTTTTCTGGCGGTATCGTCCAGGATGCATCTTGCCTGCATCTTTACGCCGTACCATAGACTGTTATCCGCGGTCAGAATTCCGTCATTGGCATTCCGGCGCTTAATGTCGGTTTTGCCGTCCCGCTCAAAAATAGCCGCCTGTCCGGTTTTGGCATCGCTCAGGCCGATGCAGAACGGCATGCCCTGCGGCATCGTCATGATTTCTTTTCTCGCTTCTTCAAAGGTGGCGCATTTTTCCGCGATCTCCCGCATTTTTATGAAAACCGGCATTTCGCATTTGTCGCGGGCAAAACCCACCTGGTTAAAACTCAAGGCAATGCCTTTTTCATTGATTATATCCAGCGCCCCGATCATGCCGGGAAATCCGATGTGGACGGTTGACAAGCGGTCTTTGCCGACCTCTGTCCGGAAAATTGTGATCAGGTAATTGCCGATCCCGCCCAGATTGTCCCAGTCGAGATTGTGCGCATGGAGCAGCATGGTTTCATCAAAAACGATCAGCATCCGGCAGCCGGCGCTGCTGATCCCGATGTCCAGAAAAGTATTTCCCAGCATGAGCGCATCCGCATCAGTGCCGGAAGCCTCCGCCACAGCCTTGATTTCCCGCGTCCAGCGCGGATTGATCTTGGCAAAGATCTGCCTGGCTTTCGCGCAATAATCATTCAGCCGGTCTTTGTTATTACCGCAGATGATTAGTTTGATGTATATTTTCTCCAGCAGTTTAAGCGAATATTTAAACGCGCTCCCGTGAACTTCCCCCATTTCTTCAGGAGTTCCTGACAGCTTGATAACCGTCGGGGAGGGGGCAGGCAGCAGCGACGTCACGCCGCGCTGAAAAGTCTCGCGTCCATGTGGAATGACGCAGATAATTGCCAGTATCAGAATTATAGTCAAATATATTATCATCCGGCGCTTGCTGCCGAAGATTCTATTTATCAATGTCTTTTTCTTATTTTCCGACGGCTCTGTCATTTATATATCTCCAATACGCTGTTTTTGTAATATGCCGAAATATGCCTCGTGTAAGTGAAAATACAAGTCATCGGAAGTGTCGTTCGCCTGACCGGCATTTTATCACAATATTCAAGCATTAAAAATTAGGAAATAAAAGCATTCCCCGGATATCTGCATAGCGTATTGACTCTACTGATTTTGTCAAAAACTAATAAATCGGAGATTTAAAAGACCGAACTTCTATTTTATAGTATAACAAGAACATTTTTTTTGTTCATATTTTTATGAATTGCTTCCAATATAAACTTTAAGAAAGATGATGAGAAATAAAAAAATAACCATAATCGCCTTTTGCCTGTTCGCCATGCCGGCAGTTGCTTTCGCTAATTCTGGTACTCCATTAGTGATTGCAACCATATTCCACCTTATATTGGGCAACGCGCTTATAGGATTACTGGAGGGGGTGCTTCTGGCAAGAATTTTTAAGTTACCAATGATAAAAACACTCCTGCTGCTAGTACTCGCCAATTATTTCTCAGCATGGATTGGCGGGTTATTTATAAATACTGTACTCCATTACTTTCCACTGGACATCAACAGCGCATGGCAGTTCTTATGGATAATGACCGCAGTTACTTATTTTATAACGCTTATACTTGAGTTTCCGTTCGTCTGCTTAACTTTCAGAGAAGCCCATAACCCCAAATGGTTGAAGAATTCAATACTCGGGAATTTGCTTGTTCAAACCATTTCTTATGTGTTGCTTTTTGTATGGTATTGGTCCGCGAGTGGAATATCTCTTTATACTCAAACCGATGTGGTCAAATTGTCCGAGATCAAGCTTCCCGGAAATGTCCAGATATACTTTATATCTGATAATGACGGCAATGTGTATATGATGAATCCGGGCGAAACGATGCCGCATAAAATATTCGAACTGAAATCTCAAGAGAAAAATGACCGTCTTTTTATTCGAAAGTCCCCATCAGACGGCAACAAATGGGATTTGATTGATACTGCAAAATTAATTAATGTAAAAGAAGCATTTACTGCTGATGCCGTTCCTTCCTGGCAATATAATAGAGAAAAAGAGCCGGACACCTGGAGAAACTTCGGCAGTGCCGCAAGACTGGGCAGTGCGCAAAACAGTAAATGGGATTTCTGGTCCGGGTTCTGGCCGGTTGAAGGACTGCGCGGGAAACAATCCGGCACCGGTCGGCCGGCAGGATTTTCATTTGAGACACCTTTCGCAGCATGGGTTGTTCGTAATGTTACGCTTCTTCCTGACGATAAAGTTCTGCTTCAGTTGGGCGACAATCAGATTTGCATTTTCGACCCGGACAAAAAACAAATTGCTCTCATAGCAAAAGGGCGCGGTCCTACTGCCATAATTAAGTCCGATGGGCATAAATAACTCAGTCCCGGCAATAATGATATCGAGGGCAGACTTAAATTTTTTAGTAACCTGTGGGGGTAATTTTTTCGTTTGTGCCAATATTTGCGGTCAGTGCAGATTTTGGCCGTAAAAATAATGAGTTTTAAAATTCATTTCACCGCGCTATTTGAACTGATCTCCGCGGTTTCAGTTGACAAATTTACTATATGTATAAAGACAAATGCGGAAGTTGAAAGCAAGAAAAGCGAGAAAAGTTGAAAGTTGGGAGCCAGGAAAAACATGAGGCAAATCTATGGAACAAAGAAAAACATCATGATGCAGGGGGTGTCCGGAATATGCAGGGCGGGTGTCCAGAATGTGTGCGCCAAGCAAAGCTAATGTAAACAAGCCGGCTAATCCGGCACGAACAAAGCCTAACCAGCAGTTCGGAACAGACCCAGGCACA
>CAIJKT010000754.1 GCA_903821255.1 uncultured Lentisphaeria bacterium
TCAACTGGACTCCAAATTATCGGAGTCGGCTGTCCAGAACAATGAGGCCTATGGGTCTCATGGGGCTCATGGGGCTTAGATCGGCGGCTGTCCAAAATTAGGTTGATGGTTGTCTAAAATGTGCTGGCAGGTTGTCCAAAATGCCCCATGGACTCCGACCCATAACGAAAATGCATTATGCTCAACGAGACTCCAGACTCTCGGAGTTGTTTGAAAAAAACAAAAGTTTTGTGCTCAATGACACTATAAAGTCTCGGAATGGCTGTCCAAAACGGGAAGGCTACGCTCCGTCGTAACCGGGATCGGAAACGGTTGCCACAGAGGGCAACCCTCCAGAAGATTGAAATGCGTTATGTTCAACGGGACTCTATAATCTCGGAGTGGTTGTCCAAAATGGCTTTAATGTAGTGCCGTCCGTGTCGGACGGAGCTGTCCAAAATGAAGGAGCGGCGTGTCCAGAATAGATATAAAACAAAAAGCATTGTGCGCAGTGACTCTCCAACGACTCGGAGTGTGGCGCTGGCGCAGGGGAAAACAATGGGGCCTATGGGTCTTATGGGGCCTATGGGAGAGGGCTGTCTCCCGCTTTTGCGGGATGCAGGACGGTGTCCAAAATGGGTTTGGGTGTAGCGTCGTCAGTTCCGGACGGCATTCTCCCGGAGCTCATAACTCCCGGACTGGACTGTCCAGAATGAGGGCGTGCGATGTCCAAAATGCGGACCGGGCAAGACAATGAGGCCAATGGGAAAAGGCTGTCCAAAATGAAGTAAAGGAAAAAAGGATTTCTCTGTGCCTCTGTGTCTCCGTGGTTGGGTACTGTCCAAAATGTGCAGATGATTGTCCAAAATATAAAGATTGAGATACTTGCAACCTTTTCTTTAACAGTTATTTTATAATTATAAACCAACTGTACGGTTTTTTTAACGGGAGAAAAAAATGAAGATATTAGTAGTGGACAAACTGTCGGACGCGGTAAACGCGCAATTGGAAAAGCTCGGCGGCCGCGTAATCTGCAAATCAGTGTCCGCGGAGGAACTGCCGCAAAACCTTGCGGACATAGAAATCCTGATTGTGCGCTCGACCAAAGTGACCGCGGAAGCGATAAAGTCCGCGCCGCTGCTCTCGCTGATAATCCGCGCCGGGGCCGGCGTCAACACGATCGACCTTGACGCCGCCAGCAGTCGCGGAATCCACGTTGCCAATTGTCCGGGCAAAAATACCGCCGCAGTCGCCGAGCTTGCCATCGGCCTGCTGATTGCCGCCGACCGGAGGATTGTAAATGCCGCAACCGATTTGCGAAACGGCCAATGGCGGAAAAAAGAATACAGCAAAGCCAACGGGCTTAAAGACCGGACGCTGGGCATTGTCGGGCTCGGGCCCATCGGCAAAGCCGTGGCTGAACGGGCCAAAGGCCTCGGCATGAATGTGATCGCCTGGTCGCGCAGCCTGACCCCTGAAGCCGCCGAAGGAATGAAAATAGGATACTGCGCCAGTCTGGCGGAAGTCGCGGAAAACGCCGATGCGGTCAGTGTCCACCTGGCCTGTTCCGCCGAAATGAAACACCTAATCGGCAAAGATTTTCTGTCCGGGATGAAAAACGGCGCGATCTTTATCAATACCGCCCGCGGCGAAATCGTCGATACCGCCGCGCTAAAAGACGCGATCAAATCGAAAAAGCTGAATGTGGCGGCCGATGTCTTTGAAAACGAACCGGCGGGCGGGGAAGCCGGCTTTGCCGATGTCGAACTGGCTCAGATGATTACCGGCACCCCGCACATCGGGGCGTCCACCGAACAGGCCTCTGAAGCCATTGCCGACGAAGTGGTGAAAATCGTTGAATCCTACAAACGGACCGGCAGGCCGCTGAATACGGTAAACATCAGCGCCAAGTCATCCGCGATCATTAATCTGGTCATCCGCCACTACAATCGCGTCGGAGTTCTTGCCGGAGTGCTTGACAAACTCAGAAATGATGGTATCAATATTGAAGAGATGGAAAACTTGATTTTTGAAGGCGGCCATGCAGCTTCATGCACGCTGCGGCTTGACGCCGAACCCGCTCCCGAAACCATTAAATCCATTGAACAGGATGATAACATCATCAAGGTCCTATTGAACTGAACTTATTAATTTGAAGGTATTTTAAATGGCTCCCGAAAATTCGTTTATTGCCGTGCTCATCAAGATTTTTTTCCTGCTGACGCCGTTCTTTATTCTGTCCATGTTTGTGGCGATGACCCAGCATATGAGCCGGTCTCAGCGGAACGCCGTCGCCGCGAAAACCATGCTGTCGAATTTAGTTATCTGCCTGCTGCTCTATTTCTTTGGCGTACCGTTGTTTTATTTCCTGGGAATTACGCTGGACGCGTTCAGAATCGGGGCCGGAACTATCCTCTTTTTTACCGCCTATGATCTGATTTCCGGAAAAACCCCGGCTCTGCCGGATACTGAAGAAGGCGATATCTCCGTGGTGCCGCTCTCCATTCCGTTCACCATCGGCCCTGGAACAATCGGGGCATTGCTGGTAATGGGCGGCTCCGCGACAACCGCCGCCGAAAAAATGATTGACACCTCCGGCATCTCAACCTCTGTCCTGCTGGCCGGAAGCATGCTGTTTGTGGGCAACTGGATCGAACACGCAATCGGCCGGAAGGGGTTGAATATTCTGTCAAAGCTTACCGGACTGATGCTGGCGGCGCTGGCCTCGCAGATCATCTTCACCGGCATTAAAAACTTCCTTTTCAGCAAGTAAATCAGGTATTTTAATGAACGATAATTTTAAAGTCTTTCCCGGTAAAAACGAAGTCTTCGCCGCCGCCGCTCAATTTTTTTGCGACTGCGCGGCAAGGGCGGTCCGGGAATCCGGATTTTTCACGGTGGCGCTTTCAGGCGGGACGACCCCGGACGGGCTGTTTGCGCTGCTGGCGGGGGAATGCCGGGACCGCATTGAATGGTCCCAAGGACACTTTTTCTGGGTGGATGACCGTTGCGTCCCGCCGGAGTCAGAGTTCAGTAATTTCGGGAGAGCGGCGCGTCTGCTGCTGGCAAATGTTCCGGTTCCGCCGCTGAACATCCACCGGATCGAGGCCGAAAAAGCCGCCGCCGCGGACGATTACGAACTGCTGCTGCGCAATTACAGGACGATGCGGAGAACTGCTGACGGCATTCCGGTTTTCGACATCGTCCAGACGGGCGTCGGCAATGACGGACATACGGCATCGCTGTTTCCGGACGCTGATTCGCTGAAGGAGAGCCGGCGACTGGTGATAAAAGTCCCTCCACCGGCAACCGCACAGCCGGCCTTGCCGCGAATAACGCTTACGCTGCCGGCGCTTAATGCGGCGGCAAATTTATTTTTTCTGGTTTCGGACCATGAAAAATTCAAACTGGCGGAATATATTAGCGACTGCGGCAACCGGATAATATATCCGGCACAACTGGTCCGCCCCGCGTCCGGACCCGCAGTATGGTTTGTCTGCGGCCTAAACAGGTAATTGGAGCATGTTATGAAAATCATCAGATTCGACAGTGTCGGCGGAGCCAGCGGTGACATGATTCTCGGCGCGCTTATCGGTCTCGGCGCGGATGCGGAGACATTGAACCGCGAACTCGCGTCACTGCTGCCGGAGGAAAATTTCAGGATAATAGTTGCGCCGAAGGAATCTCACGGAATCAACGGTATTGCCGCCAAAGTGGAAATTGACGAACCGCATTCGCACGGGCATCAGCATGAACATCAGCACGAACACGGCGGACGCACTTTTGCCGACATCCGTCAACTGATCGAAAAGAGCAGACTGACGGATACGGTCAAAGCCATGAGCGTCCGTATTTTTGCGGCGCTTGCCGCGGCGGAAGGTAAAATTCACAACATGCCGGCGGAGAAGGTGCATTTCCATGAAGTCGGCGCGGTTGATTCCATCGCTGATATCACCGGCTGCTGCCTGGCGCTGGAAATGCTCGGAGTCCAGGGCATCTCTGTTTCACCGCTGCCGTCGGGACAGGGCACTTTCAAATGCCGTCACGGCATATATCCGATTCCCGCGCCCGCCACCGTCGAGTTGATGAAAAACCTGAAGTCCGTTTTGACGGATGAACCTTATGAACTGGTGACTCCGACCGGCGCCGCGCTGCTCTCCGTCTGGCCCCATGCGGAAGTTCCGGCAGGCAGCAGACTGATTGACGCCGCTAACAGTTTCGGCCAAAGAGAACTGAATGCCAGGCCGAATCTTCTCCGCGCCATTCTTTACGAATCAGCGGAAAACAATATCCTGGAATGCAATGACGAAACTGATTCCGTCACGGTTCTGGAAACCAATATTGACGACTGCCCGGCGGAGTTTATCGGTCCGGTTTTTGAACGGCTGCTCAGCGCCGGAGCGCTTGACGTCTGGACGACGCCAATCCTGATGAAGAAGCAGCGGCCCGGAATCATGCTTTCCGTCATTTGCGGAAATGATTGCAGGAAAGCGATTTACGATATTATATTCCGCGAAACGACGACCTTCGGCATCCGGGAGTATCCGGTAACCAGGCAATGTCTTGAACGTAGATTCGAGCAGGCCGATACGCCTTACGGCAAAGTCAAAATCAAAGTCGGAAGCAGAAACGGTAAGGACATTACCCGTTCCCCGGAGATAGACGACTGCATCCGCCTTTCCAGAGAATCCGGCGTATCCGTCAGAGATGTTTATCTGGCGGCGGTTAAAACATCGTCAATTTGACAGCGATGACTGGACGTTTACGTTTTTGCTTTTTGCCAGCAGCCCCGCCGGGACAAATTTCTTAACCAGCAGCGGGTTAACCCTGAGCCTGATATTGATCCGGTTGTCTTTCATGTCCACCGCGACTGCCGACGGAACTGGTTCCTGGTCATGCTGCATGAATATTTGAATGGGATTATCCTGTTTCTCCAGCGTCATCAGCGCGTCCGGGGTCTCGGACTCTTTAAGCAACTCCAATGCTCTCTTTGCGTCAATATCGCCGCTGATTACGGCAATGGTGTCATAATACAGCTTGCAGTATATCGCCGGATGCTTGCCGGCGTCATATTCCTTTATGCAATATGTCTCCTCCGCCAAAGGCTTTATGCCGTCAATATCAAACGTCTTTTTGAGAAAGGAGATCTTTTCCGTCCGGCTTTCCGTCTTCAGAAAAAATACCGGCTTGCCGTTTTCCAGATCCGTATAATAGCTGAACCGGTTGTCGATGGAGGCGGTAATCACCGCCAGCAGGCTTTTGATGCCGGGTTGCAGTTGCGGATCGTTCTGGAACTCAAAAAGCAGTCCCGGTAGCCGTCGAATCATATCCGGCGCGGATTCCATGTCCACTGACGCGGTTATCGCCTTGTTCTTTACCACTGGCATCAACTGGACTTTATTCTGGCTTTGCCGGGAAATAAATTCCGACAAATCGGAGCCGGAAGCCGCTTCAACCGTAATCCGGAGATCAATATAATCCGGCAGAACATTAAATTTGACCGTCATTTTACCGATCTGACGGATTAATTTTTCGACCTCCTCCGCCGTTTGCTTCATTTTCTCCGCAGGATCTCTGCCGTATCTATTTTCCAGGTTTTTCAGCAGGGCGCTTTCCAGATATTTATTCCTGAATTCGCTGTAATCATCTTTGCATCCGTTCAGGTATTTGGCCACGTCCAGAATCATGAATACCGTGGAAAGATTGTCATCTTTTACCGGAGCGATTAACGGCGGCAGGGTATTAATGGAATTCAGCAGCGGATTGGAGTAGCTCAACGCCACCCTGCTGCCTATTTTTTTGACGAAAGCTTCATGTCCGAGAAATTTTACGACTGCCGGCAGCTTCTGGCTGGGATTGCTGCCGACCGCCGCGCACCACAAGAATTTATCTTCTTTGGAATAGATGAATACTGATACCGGAGCGGAAAAATCCAGCGCCTGATATTCCGGATTCAGCGTCAGTGCGATAATCCCGAGAAACGGCAGGGCTTGAAGTTCGGGAGCGATTTTTTCGGCCAGTTTGCCGGCGTTGCCGGCAAAATCCGTCAATGACACTATCTCCATTCTGCCGATCTGTTCCGGATTTGCCGCCGCCGCCGTAACCGGAGCCGATATCGCCAGCAGCAAAAGCGAGGATGCCGCCAGGAACATTTTTCTGCTGCAACTTCGATCCGTCATTTTGTTTTTCATTTTAATCTCTTTAGTTGAAATAATATAAAAATAAAGGACTTATAACGCCGCAACCAGCTCTTTCGCATGGGCGGCCGCGGCCTTGCCGCCGCCCAGCATCCGTCCGAGTTCTTTAACCCTTGCCTCCTGGTCAAGACGGGCAATTCTGGAACAGGTGCGGCTGCCGACAACCTCTTTCTGCACCATATAATGCGCATCCGACTGGGCAGCCACCTGGGCCAGATGGGAAATGCACAGCACCTGATGCTTCCGCCCCAGGGCCTTCAGCTCAATCCCCACCTGATTGGCGGTTTCCCCGCCGATGTTCACGTCGATTTCGTCAAAAACCAGTATCGGCAGGGAATCGGCATCGGCCAGAACAGTTTTCAGCGCCAGCATGACCCTGGAGATCTCCCCGCTGCTGGCGATATTGCGCAACGGCTGAAGTTCTTCCCCGGGATTGGCGGAGAACATGAAATCAATCCGGTCCATACCTTTTTCCCCGGGTTCGACTTCAGCAAAACTTATATCCAGCGCACTGCGCAGAAAGCCCAGCGCTTTCAATTTATCAACAACTTTCCGGCGGAAAGACTCCGCGGATTTTTTCCTGACGGCGGAAAGCTTCTCCGCCGCTTTGCGCAATTGGCTGAGCAGGGACTGCTCTTCATCGTCAAGTTCCTGGCGCTTTTTCTCCGCATTGCTGAACAATTCCAGCCGCTGCCGGAAGCTTTCCAGATTTTCAAGGACATTCTCCAGGCTTGGACCGTAGCGCCGTTTCAGCGTCTGGACCGCGCTCAGCCGGGCTTCCAGTTCCATAAATTCCTGTCCGTCCAGTTCGACGCGCCCGCTGTAATCTTCAATCTGTCCCGCCAGATCCCGCAGCAGTTCACTGATCTGGTCGCAGGCCTGAAGCATCTCGCCGCCCTTTTCCGCGTCGCTTTTTTCAAGTTCATGAATATTGCGGTACACCGTCGCCAGTTGGTCGGCCATGGAATTCTCCGACTCATTCAGAATCTGTACCGACTGCGCGGCGTGCTCCATGATCTGCTTGGCATTGGCGGCGACACGGTGGCGTGCCGAAAGCCGCTCATCTTCGCCCGGTTCCGGCGCGGTGCGTTCAATTTCCTCGATGGTCATCCGCAGATGTTCCGCCTCTACCGCCGTCGGCAGGTCTTTGAATATTCTATTTCTTTTTTCCCGCAGCGCTTTAAGCTCGCCGCAAACCGCTGAACATTCCTGCAACGGCTTCTCAAGCTGCGAGTAGCGGTCCAGCATATCCAACTGGCAGGACTGCGAAAATAGCGACTGATGCTCGTTCGCCGCATGCACATCCACCAGCAGTTCGCCGATGCTCTTCAGGGTCTGTAAAGTCACCGGGGTATCATTGATCAGGTTTTTCGTCTGGTTCTGGGAGATCACCCGGCGGAGCTGCAGCTCGGGAGCCGCTTCCTCGATCGGGATCTCCGCTTCCGCCAGAACCGGTTTTAAAACCCGGTAAGTCGCGGCGGAAAGCGAAATCCCGGCGGATACCTCGCAACGTTCAGCGCCGGAACGGATAACGCTTTTATCGGCCCGTTCGCCGAGCAGCAGATTGATCGTTCCCAGCAATACCGACTTGCCGGCGCCGGTTTCTCCGGTGATCACATTGAAGCCGCCGCCGAACTCCACTTCCGAGTGTTCGATCAGGGCCAGGTTTTTTATCTTTATCCAGTTAAGCATAACCGCGTTTACTATATCTGTTGAAAAAATGTTTAAATATTTGTTTTTTACCGAAATCGGGATTAAGATTTATTATTACCCTTATATGATTATAATACAAGCACCGGAGAAAAAAAAATGGGCTCTCCAGAGATATACAGTGACGGAAATGGAATCCGCATTACCTGTACCGGCAAAACAGGGCTGAAGTTGACCAGAGTCGAACTCGGCTGCTCAGCCCGCAGAAAACTGCCGCCGCCCGGCTCCCGCGCCGCGGAATTGCTCAAGCTCGTCGGCGACTTTGTTCAAGGCCAGCCCGTTTCCCTGCCGACGGATGTGCTTGACCTGTCAACGCTGTCGGATTTCGAGCTTAAAATCCTGCAAATCCTTTTACGCAACGTTCCCCGCGGAAAAGTTGTCGCTTATGGCGCCCTGGCGGCAATGGCCGGCACGCCCCGCGGGGCCAGGGCAGTCGGCGGCGTGATGCGTAAAAATCTGTTCCCGCTGTTTTTCCCGTGCCACCGGGTTATCGCCGGCGATGGAACCATCGGCGGGTTTATGGGCGAACAGGGAGCCGGCTGTTCCGGCCCGGCCTTGAAGAAACAATTGCTCATGAATGAAGGCGTCACCTTTCTCCCGTCTGGAAAAGTCGCCGGAGAAAGTATAATCCGTCCGTAGCCGATTCTGTGCATTGTTGTAGTGAAACTGGCAAAATCATCAGGTCATGCTTATTCGGACTGGATCTTGCGGATGATGTCGGTGGTGGAAAAACCGTCAATAAACTTGATGAAGCGGATATCAGCCCCGGCTTCCTGCAATGCGGCTCTTTCCTCCTGATTCAGCGTATCCAGCGTGTAGTCTCCGCCTTTGACATAAATGTCCGGCTGCAGCCGGCGGAATTCTTCGGTGCATTGCGGATTGGAAAACATGACGACTGCGTCCACTGATTCCAGAGCGGCCAGCATGTAAGCCCGGCTGTATTCATCAATCACCGGCCGGGTCGGTCCTTTCAGCGCCCTGACGGAAGCATCGGTGTTGATCAGCACCAGTTGCGCGTCGCCGAACGCTTTGCTGCGGTGAAGATATTCCGCGTGACCGCGGTGCAGAATGTCGAAACAGCCGTTGGTGATCACCAGTTTAAGCCCGACGGCGCGGAGTTCCTGCCGCCATTTGACCGCCTGCTCCAGCGTCATGATGAGGGTGTTCGGATCGCGGTTCATTTACTGACACCCAGTTCTTCTTTTTCCGCTTCGGAAAGGAGGCAGCGGACCATTACGCCGCCGTCAAGCAGCAGCTTCATCGCGACTTTGTCAATCGTATAGCGCTGGTGGTAAACCACCTCAACAATGCCGGAATTAATGATCATTTTCGCGCAGAGCAGGCACGGGCTGTAAGTGGTATACAGCGTCGAGTCCTTGATGCTGATGCCGTGGTACGCGGCCTGGGTGATGGCATTTTCTTCGGCATGGCTGCACAGGCATGAACCGAGGTCTTCGCCGGACGGAGTGTCGGACTGGCATCTCGGACAGCCGCCGTCGCAGCAGTTGGTGATGCCGCGCGGCGTGCCGTTGTAACCGGTCGAAATGATCCGGCGGTCTTTGACGACGACCGCGGCGACATGGCGGCGGCAGCAGTTGCTGCGGCTGGCGGCCACCCGCGCGATTTCCATAAAATAATTATCCCAGTCCGGACGGCTGCTATTCTCTGACATATTCCTGTCCTTTTCGGCTTGTTATGTAAAATGCGGAAGATACTAAATAACACGGTCTTAACATATTTTCAACCCGCTGTTCACTTTTTCAGCAGACGCAAGATGATATTTACGATAAATGTCAGGATAATACTGACGATGATGCAGGTGGCGACTGGAAAGTGGAAAGAGCTTTTTTCACCTTTGATATTGATGTCGCCGGGCAGCCTGCCGAAGTTGAACGGCAGACGGTCGGCGAACAGCAGGAAGATACCCGCGCCCGCGAGTATCAACCCGAAAATAATCAACGGTATGGCAAGCTCTTTCATGTCAACAATGTAATTATGCCTGGATTTCCTTGCAGAACGTGGCTTTAACGCTCTCGCGCAGCAGCTTGCTTTCCGCCTCCAGGAATTTTATCAGATACGGCTGCTGCATGTGGAATGCCAGCGCTTCCTGGTTCTTCCAGACTTCATAAATCAGGAACTCGTTCGGATGATCGGCAACTTCGTGGATGAGATATTTGACATTGCCGGCTTCTTTTCTGGTTTGCTGCGCAAGATCCAGCAGTAAGCGGCGAACTTCACTCCGGTGCTCCGATTTCGTCTTGATTGGAACTACGAGGGTCAGTTGATTTTCCATGTATCAAATTCCTTATTTTAGTTCGTCGGGATATTCTAGCTTTCCGGAATCTAAAATGCAAACCCCGCAACTACTCTTTATTGCAGGAAAATCCAGATGATTTTAATGCCGCTTCGATTGCCGGGAAAATATCCGCCGGTTTTTCCATCTGGATCACCGCCCGCCCGGAGGCCAGATCAATGTCGGCGGCTTGAACTCCGGATACGCCCATAACCACCTTCCGGGCGGCAGCCTGACAGTGGCTGCAAGTAAGGCCGGAGATTCTGATGACGATTGTTTCCGGTGTTTTCACCGCGCTGCGGGCTTTAAACTTTGAATGTTTAAGATACTGGCGGATGAATGCCGCCAGCAGCAGCGCCAGCATTGTGCCGGCGGACAGTTTGCCGAACATTCCCGGATTGGAATCCATGTGGCAGGCCGGTATCGCCGCCGCACCGAGTCCGCTGATCAGGAAATCCAGCAGCAGGCCCGCCAGCAGCGAACATACCGCCAGCACGGCCAGGTAGATCATGGTGGAACGCCTGCCCAGCACCTGCCACATGGCCGAGACCGCCGCCGCATTGGTCGCCGGTCCGGTAATCAGGAATACCAGCGCCGCGCCCGGGCTGAAGCCCTTGACGATCAGCGCCGCCGCAATCGGCACGGATGCGGTGGAACAGACGTACAGCGGGATCCCGATCAGCATCATCAGCGGCATTGCCAGCCAGCTTCTGCCGATGGTGTCCGCCGCGTAATTGTCCGGCACCGCCATTGATATAACCGCTGCCACAATCAGCCCGATCAGCAGTGACAGCGCAATATCACCCCGCAGCACGACAAAGCCGTAATGGAAGGTTTGATATAATATTTCCCGCAACGTTTTGCGCGGTTTTTCCGGCAGGCACTCATCGTCAGCGCAGGAACATTCCGCTTTAGAATTATGCTCCCCGCAGCAGTGTTCTTCCGCCTGATCCGCCCTGGCCGTGTCCTGTTCGCCGAATTTTTCAATCAGCAGGCCGCCGATGATGCCGGTGATAAACGCAAAGACCGGCTTGAAGATTGCGAAAACCCAGCCCAGCATGCTGTAAGTGACCAGAAAACTGTCCACCCCGGTCTGCGGCGTGGAAATCAGGAACGCCCCCGCCGCGCCGCGTCCCGCGCCCTGCTTCCGCAACGCCGCCGTCACCGGGATCACCCCGCATGAACACAACGGCAGCGGCACTCCGATCAGCGCCGCCTTGATAATGGATTTCAGCCCTTTGCCGCCAAGGTGTTTCCGCACATAACTCGCGGAGAAGAACACCGAAAGCAGTCCCGCGATCAGGAACCCGAACAGCAGCCACGGCGCCATCTGACAGGTCATCACCCAAAACTCATTACAAAATTTTAAAATGAAGTTCAGCACGGTTGTTCAATATCCTGTGTCAATATTTCAAAAGTTTAAGCGGCCCCTGATTTTCCTCATAAAAACCATGAATCAACATCAGTCTGGAAGGACAAAACATTTATTCCTAAGCCGGCGACAGCGTGAAACGCGCCATCAGGCCGGGAAGGTCGATGGCGTTGACGGCGGCGGTCCATTCGCTGTTCAACTCCATATTGGCGGAACGCAGTTTGTATTCATAGGCCAGATCCGGGAGCAGCATGGTGACGCGGTTATCCATGCGTTCGACGGTCACGGCGCGGCCTTGCCAGTCGGGATTGAGTTCCAGGTAAACCAGTTTCCAGAATTCATTGGAGATGCGTTCCAGGCGGCGCAGTTCAGCGGCGGCATTTTCCGATTTGGCGATTTTGCCGTCAATTTCCACGGAAGGCAGCAGCGGTTTGCCGGCCAGGTACAGCCGCAACTGCTGATGCGCCAGCAGATCGCCGTAGCGGCGCAGCGGACTGGTGATGCGGACGTAGGGATCAAGA
>CAIJKT010000755.1 GCA_903821255.1 uncultured Lentisphaeria bacterium
ACATCATCCCGAAGGTCGAGCCCGACCTGATTCACTGCAACGACTGGATGACCGGACTGATTCCGGCGGCGGCGCGCCGCATGGGCATCCCCTGCCTGTTTACGGTCCATAACATCCATACGCAGAAAATAACGCTGGACTATATCGAAGACCGCGGCATTGACTCGGCCGATTTCTGGAACAATCTTTATTTCCAGCGCACTCCCCAGAATTATGAGGAGTCCCGTTCGACTAATCCGGTGGACATGCTGACCAGCGGGATTTTCGCATCGCATTTCATCAATACCGTCAGTCCCACTTTCCTTGACGAAATCGTTGAAGGCCGGCATCCGTTCATTCCCGGCAATATTCAATACGAAATCTCCTGCAAAAAAATGTCCGGCTGCGCCAAGGGGATTCTGAACGCCCCGGATGAAACTTTCAATCCCGAAACCGATATGATGATCGAAGCCTGCTACAACGCGGCCAACCACACCGAGAAAAAAGTCGAGAACAAAGTGGCGTTCCAGCGCAAAACCGGACTGCATGTCGATCCTAACGCGCCGCTGTTCCTGTGGCCTTCGCGGCTTGACCCGGTACAGAAAGGCTGCCAGCTCCTGACGGACATTCTCTATAAACTGGTTTCCGACTACTGGGGTGAAAAACTCCAGGTGGCGATTGTCGCCAACGGCGCCTATGAAAAGTATTTCCATGAAATCGTCAGGTTCCATAACCTGCATAAACGCGTGGCGGTCTGCTCCTTTGACGAATCGCTTTCGCACCTGGGTTACGCGGCCTCCGACTTCATGCTGATACCTTCGAAATTCGAACCCTGCGGACTGCCGCAGATGATCAGCCCGATCTATGGTTCGCTCTCTGTTGCCATGGACACCGGCGGCCTGCACGACACCGTGGAACACCTGGACGTGGAGAAAAGTGAAGGCAACGGTTTCGTCTTCAAGACTTATGACGCCAACGGCCTGCGCTGGGCGATTGATCAGGCAATGAATTTCTACCGGATGCCGAAAGCGGTCAAAGCACAGCAGATTTCCAGGATCATGAAAGAATCCAAAGCGCGGTTCAACCATTCCGTAACCGCGCAGGAGTATATCGACATTTACGAAGTGATGCTTGAACGCCAGCTCGTCCACTGATGAGTATACCGTCTATCGAAAAGGAACCGTTTATGTTCAAACACCGGCCGAATGTCACTGCTGAACTGCGGCAGGATTCTTATCTGGCGCCTTACCTTGACCAACTGAACTCGCGCCGTCTCCGGGCCGAAGCCATGGAGCGGAAAATTGCAGGCGAAGGCCGTTCGCTGGGCGATTTCGCGTCCGGTCATGAGTTTTTCGGGCTTCACTTCCGCGACGGCGGCTGGATTTTCCGCGAATGGGCGCCGAATGCGACGGAAATATTTATGGTCGGAGATTTTTCCGACTGGAAAGAGCTGCCGAAATTCAGTTTGAAGAAAAGCGACGGCGCACAGGGTATCTGGGAAACCAGACTGCCGTCGGACGCCATCCGCCACGGGATGCTTTACCGGTTGAAAATCCATTGGCGCGGCGGTTCGGGCGACC
>CAIJKT010000756.1 GCA_903821255.1 uncultured Lentisphaeria bacterium
TAAACATCCCGACCGCCACCGCCGAAAAGCCGCTGGCAAACGGGATGGTTTCTATTTCCGTGCTTTTAGACAGAATATTGGTGGCGACAAATATCACCGTCATGGTGGAAATCACCAGCAGCAGAAAGGAGAACTGCTGGATGGTCGGTTCGATTATGCGTTTTATGTCAAGATCCAGCAGGATTCTTTTGATATATTTCGGGATCAGATAGACTTTGACGATAAACAGCGTCGCCGGCAGGATTAAGGCGGGAACGGAAAAATGGTCGATCAAAGGATACAGCAGCAGCACTGTCAGGATGATGCCCTGAAGCTGCAAAACCGTGACATACGTTTTCACCCGCGACGTGACCGCGAGATAAAACAGCGACAGACAAAAGATTATACTCAGAACGTTTTGCATAACTGCTTTCTATTTTGTAAATGTATAAATCAGTAAATTCAATACCCCGATTGCCGTGGCAAACAGCAGGTATTGCGGAACATATTTCAATTTGAACCGGGCCGTCACCGTTTCGACCACCGCCAGCGTCGTGGCTAAAGCCGCGATGACAACCAGAAAAATTATTACTGCCACATAGCTGTTCTGCACCGCGAAAGGATAAAACAGCGATGCTTCGACAATGGCATAAATGCACAGCTTGACATAACTGGAATATTGATACAGGAATAAATCCACCCCTGAATTGTCGAGGATCATTACTTCATGAATCATCGTCAGCTCCAGATGCGTATTGGGATCGTCAATCGGCATGCGCGAACATTCCGTGACCGCCAGGATCAGAACCGAAATCGAGCAGACCACGATAAACACGATGTAAGTGACGTTGTTCAGCTTTATCGAATGATAAATATCATAGATGGACGTGAGATTGTCCGCAAATGCGATGCTGCCGATGGTAAAGAAGAAAATCGGCTCGGCGAACACCGCGAAAGTGGCTTCGCGCGACGCCCCCATGCCTTCAAAGGAACTGCCGATGTCCATCGCCGCGAGGATTTGAAAAAACCTGGCAAGGCCCAGCACATAAGCAAATAAAATGATATCGCCTTCAAAGCTTATCAGCGGCTTCGCCAGACCGACCGGCAGCATGGCCGCGGCGACGATGACCGCGATCAGATTGATGGCCGGGGAAATGTCGCTGATAAACGATGAGCTGTTCGCGTTAATCGTTTCCTTCCGCAGCAGCCGCTTCAACTCATAGTACGGCTGCATGACCGGCGCGCCGATCCTGCCGGTGAAGACCGCTTTCTGCTTGTTGATCACTCCCGCAAAAAGCGGGGACAGAATCAGAATGGCAAGCAATGCCACAATGCCCTGGACCAATGTATTTAAATCCATAAGAAACCTATCAGGCTGTAAATTGAAATTATTACCAGAATGAACGCGACGTAATACCGTATGTCAGAGTAATTCAGCAACTCGATCCGCGAAATAAAGGCGTTGATTTTCTTGAACCAGGGCAGAATTATTTTTGAGTCAACGAAGTCATCCGCATGGCTTTCAAATTTATTCCTGGCGGGAAAAATATCCGCCGGCGGCCTCGTCTTCTTGTGATAGCCCAGTACGGTTCTTGCAATGGTGTTAAGCTGGTCGGCGAAGGAGGACGCCGTATATTGCATTCTCGGGTTCAGCCGCTCGTAGCCGCAGCCCCAGGCGGGAGAATTTTTTCTGCCGTATTTTTTGTTGATGCACCATTTCCATAGATAAATCAGAATGAATCCGGCCAGCAGCGCCAGGAAAATCAGGCTGATATAGAACCAGTTGATGTTCAGCAGCGCCGGCGAAGCGCTGTCCGGAACGAAGGATCGGCTCAGGACGTCATTGACCACGCGGACAAACGGCTGCGGATAAAAGCCGATTGCCGCGCACAGCAGCGCGAAAATTCCCAGCGAGAGATAATCATAAACCGAAACGTGAAAATGTTTTACCTCTTTCCGTTCATCGCCTGAAAACATGATCGAATTGATCTTGGTGAAGCAGGCGACCGCCAGGCCGCCGACAAACGCCAGGCCGACCGTTGAAATCAGCATCAGCAGCGGATAGTAATTTTTCAATTCCCGGGCGGTGGTGAAAAAACCGCTGAAGATGATAAACTCGGAAATGAAGCCGTTAAGCGGCGGAATCCCGCTGATGGCGACGGAGCCGGTCAGAAACAGGATCGCGAAAAATCTGCCGCGCCGCGCCAGTCCGCCCATCAGTTCAATATTCCGCGTTCCCAGATTTTGATAAATCACGCCGCTGCCGATGAACAGCAGGCTTTTAAAAATCGCGTGGTTTAGCGTGTGCAGCAGCGCGCCGCCGAAACCGAGCACCTGGACCGGCAGCGAATGATAAGCCGAGCCGATAAAGCCGATGCCGATGCCGATGCCGATGATCCCGATATTCTCCACCGAATGATACGCGAGCAGCCGTTTGATATCATGCTGGGCCAGCGCATACCAGACCCCGAATATCGCGCTGATCATGCTCACCGCCAGCACCGCCCAGCCCAGCCATTCCGGCGTCGGGTTAAGCATCTGAAAGGTCCGGAAAATGCCGTAGATCCCGGTTTTAATGATGATCCCGGAAA
>CAIJKT010000757.1 GCA_903821255.1 uncultured Lentisphaeria bacterium
CAGGAAAACATTTTTAATTTTCGCCGGTCTGCTGGCTTTGAATGTCGCGGCGGCATCGGCAGAAATCAGCGATGCCCAAAACATCATCTTGAAATCCGGGGCATACCGGGTAAGCATCAATCCCGGGCTGCGCTATACCATCCGCAGCGTGGAATTTGATAACTGTCGCCTGGGAACGCCAACCGGATTTTACGGTACGGTCATGGCTCCTCAAAGCGGAAAATATATCGGTTCCGGCCATACCGAAGGCGGATGCGAACAAGTTATTAAAATCTCATTCACGGCAGACGGCAAAGAAATAAATCCGGCCCCCGGCAGCACCGTTGATGCGGCTAAAATCACTATGTACAAACTTTCGCAACTGGATAATCTTCAGTTCCGGATTGAAATCACGGTTTCAGATGATGGCATAGTCGAACAGAAAAGATTCGTCGCATTAAAAGATCAACCAATCCAATTGCTGTATATCTTTCAAGCCTGCTGGTCAAATAAAACTACCCAGTGGCTGGCGGAGACCGCCGCAGGCAAAACGTTAAGCGGAGAGTTCGACGGCAAGTTTGAAGGCGCCAGCCGCTGGCATCTGCAGGAAGATGTAAAATGGGCGGCAAATTACGATGCGGCGGCAGGCAAAGGCCTGTTGATGTTTTTCCCGGAAGTGATCAAGGGAAAAAGCCGCAAAACAGCTTTCTGGGAAGTGAAAAAAGCATACAACAAGTTTTACGTAATGGCGGACACTCCGGCAGCATACCCCGCCGGTTACAAATCTCCTGCTTACGCGTTAATACTAAAAGGCTATAGCGCTTCTGCGGAAAACTGGAAAAGCGTCGTAATCGATACAGTGAAAGCGGCATCCTTACTGAAAACAACCGCATTGAACGATGAAAACATTGCTGTATCCGCAGTCAAAAATGAAAAGGCGGCAAAAAGTATCACCGATTCAATCTGCTTCGAACTGGATATGACCAAATCGCTGGACCAGGTAATTCCGCGCAAAACCGCCGGATCAGCCGCCGTTAAAACTCTGCTGACAGACAAACCGGTTTTCGATTTCGACACCATGGCGCATACCAATCTCGGTCTGCTTACCGGCCAGGCGGGAAGCTCCGTTCAAATCAATTCGGACAAGAATCTGCCGGCCGGTTCCGGCACAATCGAGATGGCAGTCAAAGCGTTTGACTGGGAATGGAATGACAATAGCGTTCACACATTACTGGAGTCAGTCGGAACAACAGATGCCGGTACAGCTAAAATGTATTTGTATAAATACAAGACCAGCGGACTGGCCCTGTATCTGGAACTGTTCCAGACCGGGAAAAAGGTCTTTCTGACTTGTCCGGTAAAAGATTGGGAGAAACAATCATGGCATCATGTGGCGATTGTTTACACTCCTGAGACGGTTGCTCTGTATGTTGACGGCGTAAAATGCAAGTCCGCCGATTTTCCGGAAATTAAAAAATGGCCGGCGACTTTCACTGTCGGTCCCGCGACAAAATCTCTCGGCTGGAGCAATGGCCGGACCACTATCGCCAATGTTACCATTTTCGATACGGCGCTTGCGCCTGCGGAAGTCAAAGCCATTGCCAAGGAACGCCTGCCGAATTTAAAAATACAGGTTTCGAACGAAGAGAGCGCGCATATCGGCAGCAAGACAATTGCTCCGCCCAGTCCATGGTTCAAAACCAGACCCAAAATCGGAATGGAAGCGCTTGCGCCTGAAACTGTCCTGCCGCCCTGGACCCCGGTTACAATTGAAAATAATACTGTTGGTGTATGGGGCAGAAGCTATGATTTCAGCGGCAGCTCGCCGCTTAATTCGATTGAGTCAAATGCCGGACATTTGCTTGCCGCTCCGCTGAAGCTGCAGATTAAAGTCAATGGGGAGGAAGGAATGCTGACATTTGAATCTCCGGTAATTTTACAAAAAAACAAAGGACGGGTAATGCTGAAGCGCGAGTCCGGCGAATTTAAAGGAATAAAAGCTTCAATAGAATACGCAGTTGAATATGACGGCATGATGTTCTGCAAACTGGTAATATTACCGTCCGGAAAAAAGATCGGCAAACTTACCGCTTCAATTCAGTATTCGAAGGAAACTGCCGCATTTATTCATTATGTCGGAGCTCCGACTGCTTACGAATCACAGGATCTGCCGAAAAATTCCTGTTCCATAAAACTGGACGAAAAGCCTGGCGCCGTATTCAGGAGCGGCTTTAAGACTAATGTCTGGATCGGCAATAATGACCGCGGATTGCTATGGTTCGCCGAGTCGGAACAGTATTGGTGGCCCAAGGATCGCAATGATATGATCGAAGCAGTCAGAAACCCGGACGGTACAGTCAATCTCAATCTGAATCTGGCAACTGCGGAAATTCCTTACGGCGGCAGCAAAGAACTGGTTTATGAATTCGGTCTGATGGCGACTCCGGTCAAGCCCATGCCCGCCGGATGGCGCGGTATGACCGTCACAGCTCAATATGACGCATTCAAAGGTGACCTTCGCGGTAATTATCTGATTTACTGGCCCAACGAATGGCGCTATATGATGCATGATCCGGAACCGACCCGTGCGCAGAATCTTGACAAGGTAAAAGCTAAACTCAGCAAAGATGTTGCGGAAGGCAGAAAAATAATTCCGTACTGGACCAGATTACATTATATCACGAAGGATGGAAACAAAGTCAATGGTGATGCAATATCAATTCATGATAAGTGGGAAACTGAACCTGGACGCCCGGGGGGCGGCACCGAGCAGATGTACCGGGCGTCATGTAATTCCGAGTGGGCGGATTATATGGTATGGTGCGTTGACGAATGGGCAAAAATCATGGGCCACATTGACGGCATGTATATGGATGAAACCCAGCCGATTCCCAATACCAGCGAAGCCAGCGGCGGCGGCTATACTGATTTCAAAGGCGTCAGACGCCCGACTTTTGAGGCACTGGGCAGCAGAAACATGATCAAACGCATCACCTACAATATCTGGATGCGGAACAATAAGGAACTGCCGTGGTCAATCGCGCATTGTTCAGCCACGCACACGGTGCAGAATTTAAGCATGTATACCGCGATGCTGATCGGCGAACAGATTTATTCCGGTTATTTCGTCAACAATCCGGAATATCTGCCGCCGGAGAATGACAAATTGTATTATTACAGCTATGCGCTCCCGATGGACAGGGTGCGTACAGAATGTTACTGGAAGCAATGGGGTGCGGTCATGATCTGGCTGCCATGCCTGAAGAATCAGAAAGACATAATGACCAATCCGGCCACCACCCGTGACATGTTGTCACGGGTCATGCAGGCGGATATGCTGGTATGGCCGTTATTCTGCAACCCGGCGGAAGTCATGAAAACCTGGAAATTCCGCAAAGAATTCGGAGTTTCCGATGCTGAAGTGCAATTCACCCCTTACTGGGAAAACAGCCGGATTGTTTCCGACAAACAGGATGTTGCAGCCGGATACTACCGGAACGGCAATAAATATCTGGTACTGGTGTCCAACCTGAACCGGACCGCCGTGGAAACAGTCATCTCATTTAAAGGAATTAAAGCAGACTCAGTGAAAAATGTCGAAACCGGCAGTAAAATTGAGTTAAATAATAATTCCGTGAAACTGAATATCCCGCGCAATGATTATATTGCACTTGGCATTAACTATTAGGAATTGGATTAAACATGTTCATTATCGCCAATACAGAAGACTATAATCTATTTCTGCCGACTCAAAAGGCCAGACAATACGCGGAGCCAATGATCGCCGCAGGCAAGCAGGCCAACCGTAAATATCTGTCCGAACATAAACCGGCTGCGCCGCAAATGCGGATAACCGGTTCTTTCGTTTATCCGCATCCGCCGAATTACCGCGGAGTCTGCTCGCTGCATTACGGAAAGAGTGAATGGGCGGACATGCTGAACCGGCTTAAAGAAATGGGAATGGACACGATCATCCTTCAGGCCGCGGTCTGGAATGAACTCGGAGAATGTTATTATCCGTCTAAATATTTTAATGGATTCAAAACCTGGAATGTCGTTGAACCCATGCTGGAAGCCGCCCGGGAAACCGGATTGACCGTTTTTCTCGGCGGTTATGGTTCAGTCACCGGCTGGGAGGAAAAACTTAATTCAAACATTATTGAGCAGGAAAAAAGCAGTCAGAGCGCCTGTTACCGGGAACTGCTGAAATACCGTCAGCTTTTTGACGGCTTCTATTTCGCGCCGGAAACCGCATATTGCGGCACACGGAACATTCAGCGGGAAAAATTTCTGAACAGCGTGTACCGGGAGTTTTTCTGTGAAATAAAAAATAAAACACCGGAGATGCGGATACTGATGTCGCCGGCCACCAAGTATTTTCCTGGTAAAATGGATGAAATGAAAGACTCCTGGCGGGCATTGCTGGACGGGGTTCCGCTCGACATCATGGCTCCGCAGGATTCTATCGGCTCGTGCGGCAATCAGTTGCTTCATCAGCATGAAACTTATCGGGCGTGGACGGAAGTATGCCGGGACTTTAATATCATTTTATGGTCGAATATCGAGATTTTCGAAAGACAGGATCACCTTGACGGAGATTGCTATAATTATACGGCTTCGCCGGAAAGAGTGTCGTGTCAAATCAACAACGCCGCACCATATGCGGAAAAACTTATCTGCTGGGAGGCTCCATATTATCTGGGCCGGGATTCCGGACGGAAAGGCGCAATTCTCAGAAAATTTTTAAATGAAGCAATTCAATCATCTGTAATCACGTCTTAAAGCGATTTAAAAGCACATGCCATAAATCCAGCAACAAAGAATCAGAAAATTCTTCGCACTGATTCAGCCTGAAAATCCTGCTCATGCGATTTTTTTCAAGAAAA
>CAIJKT010000758.1 GCA_903821255.1 uncultured Lentisphaeria bacterium
CTTCGGTCAATTTTTATATGTTTCACGGCGGCACCAACTTCGGCTTCTGGAATGGCGCCAATAATGTTGAAGGGAAACATATGGCTACCGTAACCAGCTACGACTATGACGCGCCGCTGGGCGAATGCGGCGATCCGACGGATAAATATTTTGCCTATCAGAAAATCATTGCCAAATATAATCCTGGCGCAAAATTCGGCACGCCGGCCCCGTCAGTCAAAAAGGCCTACGGCAAAGTCAAGCTGACTGAATGCGTGTCACTGTTCGACTCGCTGAACCGCCTTTCCAGAAAACGCCTGACCCTGGAACCGGAGCCGATGGAGCATTTCGGGCAGAATTTCGGCTTCATTCACTATCGCACCCGACTGAGCGGACCGGCCCCGGAAACGAACTTGATGTTCATGGGGATGCATGACCGCGGCCAGATTTTCCTTGACGGCAGATTCATTGGCGTCGTCAGCCGCAACGATGCGAAACTGTCGCTGCCGGTATCCGTTCCGGCGGGCGGCGCGCAACTGGACGTCCTGGTCGAGAATATGGGGCGGATCAATTATTCGCCTGTGCTTAAATATGAGCATAAAGGCATCATCGGCGGAGTTTGCATCTGCCTTCAGCAGCAGTACGACTGGGAAACCTGGACACTGCCGCTGGATAATCTGGAAAAACTGAATTTCGGCAGGAATGAAATTCCCGAAAATCATCCGGGATTTTATAAAGGAACGTTTGAAGCTGACAATGCCGGTGATACTTTCCTGAAGGTCCCCGGCGGCCATAAAGGCGCATGCTGGATCAATGGTTTCAATCTGGGCCGCTATTGGGAAATCGGGCCGCAAAAGACATTGTACGTGCCCGCGCCGCTGCTCAAAAAAGGCATTAATGAGATAGTCGTTTTCGAACTGCACGGTCTGCGCGGAAAGCAGGTGGAATTTACCGATACGCCCGACCTGGGTTAAATATTATTATTTGGAGAAGTCAGTCATGAAAGATTTTACTCAACTGCAGGAACTGATCTGGAGAAGCCCGGACTGTCCCGGCATCCACCGCCTGGCGCCCCGCGCCACACTGTTTCCGTTTTCCGATGAGAAAACCGCGCGCAAGGTAAAGAAAGAATTTTCACCGTGGGCGCTGCCGCTGGACGGCGAATGGAAATTCAAATACACGACCACCCCGGAAAATCCGCCGGAAAATTTCTGTTCTTCCGATTTGAAAGACAACGCCTGGGACAATATCACGGTTCCCGGCTGCTGGCAGATGCAGGGGTACGATTATCCGCATTACACCAACGTCCAGATGCCCTGGCCGAATCCGCCCCCGGATGTGCCGCGGGAAAATCCGACCGGCATCTACCGCCGCAGCTTCACGGTTCCGGCCGCCTGGACGCAGCGCCGCACCGTGCTGCATTTCGACGGCGTGGACGGACTGTTTTTCGTCTACGTCAACGGCCATGCGGCCGGCGCGAACAAGGACTCCCGGACCGCCACTGAATTTGATATCACCGCCAGGCTCGTTAAAGGGCTGAACCAGCTTACCGTCATGGTGGTCAAATGGTCGGATTCCAGTTTCGTTGAAGATCAGGACCACTGGTGGATGTCCGGCATTTCCCGCAGCGTTTATCTTTACAGCACCGGCAGGGAATTTATCGGCGACGTGTTTGCCTCCTCCACGCTTGACGAAAAATGTCAGGATGGAGTTCTGAAGCTGAATCTGGCGGCGGGTTTTCCGCAAAAGCCGGAAAAAGGCTGGAAGTTCAGTTGCAGACTCTATTCGCCGGACGGCAAACCCGTGCTGGAGAATCCGCTGGAGGAGGAAATCGGCGTCCAGAGAGACGGCGGCTGGTATCCGCTGACGTCCGATCCCGGCAGAATGAAAGTATTATTGGAAACTGTGATTCCCGCGCCGGTACAATGGAGCGCGGAGAACCCGGCGCTGTATACCTTCACCGTGTCGCTGGTCGATCCGTCCGGCAAAACGGCGGAGGCCACCGCCTGCCGCCTCGGCTTCCGCCGGGTCGAAGTGAAAGACCGCGAACTGCTGATCAACGGCAAACCGGTGCTGATCAAAGGCGTCAACCGCCACGACCACGATGATAAGCAGGGCAAAACCGTTCCGCTGGAAATGTTGATCAGGGACCTCGAAACCATGAAGCGGTTCAATTTCAACGCCATCCGCACCAGTCACTATCCGAATGCCCCGGAATTTTATGATTTATGCGACGAATACGGCATGTATGTGATTGACGAAACCAATCTGGAACATCACGCTTTTTATCAGGATTTGTGCACGAATCCGCAGTGGGCCAATTCGTTTCTTGACCGTGCCGTCCGCATGGTCGAACGCGACAAAAACCACCCCTGCGTGATCGAATGGTCGCTGGGCAACGAATCCGGCGCCGGCGAAAACCACGCCGCGATGGCCGGCTGGATCCGGCATTTCGACCCGTCGCGCCCGGTTCATTATGAAGGCGCATGCCGCAATGCCTTCTATAAAGGTGTAAGTAACGACAATTCGCATCTTACCGATATTATCTGCCCGATGTACCCGCGTATCGATAAAATCATCGAATGGGCGGAGAACACCAAAGACCGCCGCCCGCTGATTATGTGCGAATATTCCCATGCCATGGGCAACAGCAACGGCAGTTTGAAGGATTACTTCGCCGCCTTTGACAAATACCACGGACTCCAGGGCGGATTCATCTGGGAATGGATTGATCACGGCATCAGACAGACAGATAAGAAGGGCCGCGAA
>CAIJKT010000759.1 GCA_903821255.1 uncultured Lentisphaeria bacterium
CCAAAATTTTGTCTTACACAATAAAAACAATAAGATTCAGGCCGAAAGGTTTTATTCACACTTTATTGCTACATAAAGATAATTATGATTTATTATATTGTCAATCTAATATTTTTCTTTCTACCTGCATCCAGACTGTATGCATTTAAAAAAGTTTTGTTATCCTGGGCAGGAGCAAAAATCGGTAAAAACGTGCGGGTTATGAAAATCAGGGTTCAAGGAGTAAACTTATATATTGGCGATAATACTTTCATTGGGGATGAATCCATGATAATGGGCGGTAAAAGCAATATTTACATAGGTAAAAATTGCGATATATCTTCACATGTGAGCATTATCTCCGGTACTCATAAAATCGGCAATATAGACAAAGCTGCCGGAGATGGTTATTCTGAAGATATCACAATAGAAGATGGTGTCTGGATCGGGTTCGGCGCTATTATTCTACACGGAGTCACAATTGGCAAAGGCAGTATTATTGCAGCAGGATCAGTCGTGAATAAGAACATACCATCCGGAGTATTAGCCGCAGGGGTGCCTGCAATTGTCAAAAAGAAGCTGTATGAATAAATATTAATTGCTTAATAAATTAAAATCTGAGCCCCTGGATAAATTCAGACATTATCCCTTCTGCCAGCCCGACTCACGCGCACGAAAAATACTGGCAGATCCATAGCCGGTTATTAGATTTTATATTAACAAGATTAGTCATTGATTGCTTATTTTATAACAAACCATCAACATTCAAAAATATGGAGAACTGCCCCCCGATGAAATTACTTGCCAATTGCTTTCTTCTGGTAATAACCAGCCTTTGTCTGGCTGATGAAAACTACTTTCAGCACGAAATTCAGTCAGGAGTTAAGCCATGGACGGACAAGCCGATAGTTGATTCCGAGGCTGAGTTCCATTTTGCCGTGGTTAGTGATAGAACCACTGGCGGCCGCAAAGGAATATTTGAAGATGCCGTAAAAAAAATAAATCTGTTACAGCCGGCGTTTGTAGTAACCATTGGCGACTCAGTTGAAGGCTATACTACTAACCGCCAGCAAATGCTTAAAGAATGGCGTGAATTTAATTCGATTGTCAACCAGCTGAACATGCGCTTCTTTTATGTTCCAGGCAATCATGATACCTCAAATCCTGAAATGCTCGCAATGTGGCAGAAATTGTACGGAGAAAAATATTATTATTTTATCTATAAAAATATGCTTTTTATAATATTGCATTCTCAGGAATCAAATGACTGTATTGGTCAAACCCAGTCCGACTGGGCAGTAAATGTTTTGAAAAAATACCCCAATGCCAAAGAGACTTTTGTTTTTGTACATTATCCGATATGGCAGGATGAATATTTGAAGCAATATAAAGAACTTGCCCCTTTATTCAGCGAGTTATGCCAGAGAAATCATACAATCTTTGCCGGGCATATTCACTCATATATGAAATTTGATAGAAATAAACAGAAATATTTCCGTCTGGCGACTACCGGCGGAACTATGCCTGCGGAACTAGGCTGTTTCGATCATTTCATGTGGGTGTCTGTTTTTAATGACCGGCGTCCGATATTTGCCAATGTCATGCTGGACGGCATCGCTGACGAAAATATTTTCATGGAGGAAATGGCAAAAGAAATAGCCAAGATTCAACAATCAATCAGGGTTGACAGGCAGAATATTGATTATGAAGATAAGTCGTTTGAATTACCGCTGGTCATTAAAAATCCATATCCCAATGCAGCAATGAAATACCGGATTAATCTTACCGGCAATAAAAACTGGAGTTTCTCAATACCCGAGTTCAAAGGCGAAATTCCTGAAAATCAGGAGATTGTTCTGCCCATAAAAGGCAATGTCAAGACCGTATTCCCGTTGCCGCAGGCGACCGGAGAATTCAAAATTCACGGCAACAATAACATAAATTTAAAGTTGCAAATCCCTTTTTTCCTTGTAAACAATGCGGAAATCAGTATACCATATACCGATACACCGCCGGTTATTGACGGCAGACTGGAGGACAAATGCTGGCAGAAGCCGATTGACGAAAAATTCCGGGAATTTAATAGTTTCGCGGCATCAAAGGTTGAAACGAAAGTCTGGCTGGCATATGACAATAATTATCTTTACTGGGCGGCAAAATGTTATGAACCTGATAAGAGTAAAATGATCATGTCTCATCCAAAACGTGATTTCGAATTCAACGAGGAGGACTTAGATGATAACCTGGAATTATTTCTGGATACAGGTTGTGACCGGGAACTTTATTATCATTTCATCATCACTGCCGAAAATATAATTAAAGATTCCTGCGTATTAGATAAAAAATTCAATGCGGCGGTAAAAAGTTCAGTTAACCTGGATGCCGACGGCTGGACAATGGAAATGGCGATCCCCTGGAAAGATTTGAAAGTGATCAGTCCCGAAGGCAAAAAGATGGGCGTCCTTTTATCTAGAACCAGGCATGGACGGGAAAATCGCTGCGATCTGCCAGCCGTGACAGGCTATCGCAAAGCGGAAAATTTCGGCACACTCAGACTTATTCCTCCGTCTGATTCGGCTTCCAATAAATAAATTCAAATTAAAAAATGCGGTACATATGAAAATTGCGGTCTCATTTACGACTGTTCTTTCAGAACTGAATAAAACTGAAGACAGGTCAATCAGGCCTCATTTCTCGCGGGAATCAAAATGAAAATATTATATCTTTACGGCGAACTGATGGGTTACCAGATTCCTATTTTAAAGGAATATGTTGAACATTATAAAGCAGAAGTTCATGTAGTCCATAATGATAACAAGAAATTTACTCCTTACCGCGCGCCTCTGATAAATAATGTTTTTTATTATAACAAATCAGAGTTTTCAACGCAGAAACTGGTAGATTTCACATTAAATCTGAATCCGGATATAGTTTATATTTCAGGCTGGATGTATAAAGATTATGTTGCCGCCGCAAAAGCACTGAGGAAGCGGAAAATTCCAGTAGTTTCCGGCTTTGATGATATATGGCAAAATACGCTGAGACAGCGCATTGCCTCTGTGGTCTTCCCTTTTGTCAGAGACAAATATTTCAGCCATGCATGGGTGGCAGGACCTTATCAATATGAATTTGCGAAAAACTTAGGATTCCCCAACAACCGGATTATTTTCAATTGCTTAAGCGCAGATTTGAAGATTTTCAATGACTCTTACAGTAAATCCATTGCGTTAAAATCGGAACAATATCCGCACCGGATTCTATATGCCGGC
>CAIJKT010000760.1 GCA_903821255.1 uncultured Lentisphaeria bacterium
ATGTGACACTAAAAGGGTTGAAATGGGGATAAACGGGGATATATTGATAAATAGTTAAGTTTTGTAACGTCTTGTAAGGTACTAGTTTACAGGTACTTATGAATGTCCGGATGGGAATCCCACCCTCTCCGCCATTTTCTTTTTACGCTCACCCCCCCGGCAATTAAGCTAAAAATTATACCATGCGTATTTTATTAAAAATATTGAATTCCAGCCGAAGTTTAATTATATTCTTACGTGAATAAGACATTAAAGTTACTGTAAGATTAACATCAATAAAAAATATCTGTAAAAATGAAACAGACACATGGCTATAAAGTCCTCACGGACAAGACACCGAAATATACGGTAAAAGAAGTTGCCGAAATGCTGGAACTGTCCACATATACCATTCGTTATTACGAGAACTCCGGATTGATTCCGTTCGTCGATAGAACAGACGGAAATATCCGGATGTTTTCTGATTATGCCGTGAGCTGGCTTCGCCTGGTGCATTGTCTGCGGACCACCGGCTTGCCGATCGAGGGCGTCAAGCACTATATTGAAATGTGTTTAAAAGGTGATTCCACCATACCGGAACGCGCCCATCTGATTTTTCAGCAGGAAAAAAGCCTGCGCCAGCAAATCAAGGCATTGCAGAAACAAATGGAAGTCTTGAAGTACAAGAAATCCTACTACCAAAATTTGCTGGAGACCCATCAGAAAGACAACTGCAATCCAATGAATCATATCAAAAAAAACGAACCTGACATCACGCCGCAGGAGAAATAATCCTGTAAATTATGATGAGAGAAAGAACGCGGGGGAACTGTTCCTCCTCGCGTCATGTTTCCTGGGAATAGCCTGTCAACGTCCCGTCACCTTTTCAAGTGCTTCCGGATAGCGGGCTCCCACTACAGTAATATTTGAAAGCGCGGAATTAATGCCGCACAGTTCCGCCGGGGAGAGTTCCAGGTCAGCCGCCGCCAGATTTTCCTCCAGCCGCGCCAGCTTCCGCGTTCCCGGGATCGGAACAATCCACGATTTTTGGGCAAGCAGCCAGGCAAGTGCGATTTGAGCTGGAGTCGCGTTTTTCTGTTCCGCGACCTTCCTCAGCAAATTGATGAACCCTTGATTGGCCTCAAGCGCCTCCGGAGCTAAACGTGGCACAATACTGCGGAAATCGGAACTGTCGAATCTGGAGTTCTTGTCAAACTGTCCGGCGAGGAACCCTTTGCCCAGTGGACTGAACGGCACGAAGCCGATGCCGAGTTCCTCAAGCGCGGGCAGCAGTTCTTCTTCCGGACGTCTCCACCACATGGAATATTCACTCTGAACTGCGGTAAGCGGCAGAACCGCGTGTGCACGACGGATTGTCTGCACCCCTGCTTCCGAAAGCCCCCAATGCTTGACTTTCCCTTGCTGAATCAGTTCTTTTACGGCTCCAGCCACATCCTCAATCGGCACATCCGGATCAACACGATGCTGATAAAAGAGATCAATGACTTCGATTTTAAGCCGTTTGAGCGAGTCTTCGGCAACATGCCTGATATGTTCCGGGCGACTGTCAACACCCGCCTGTTTCCCGCCTTCAATTTTAAACCCGAACTTGGTGGCGATCTTCACTTGCTTCCTGAAGGGCGCAAGGGCTTCGCCAACCAGCTCCTCGTTGGTGAACGGGCCGTAGATTTCCGCCGTGTCAAAGAGCGTGACACCGAGTTCCACCGCGGAATGAATCAGCGCAACCATCTCCTGTTTGTCCGATGCCGGACCATACCCGAAACTCATGCCCATGCAGCCCAAACCAAGAGCTGAAACCTCTAAACCGCTTTTTCCTAATTTTCTATTCTTCATTTTTCTTCCTCCTGCTTTTTATTCAATAATTTTGATTTCGCGCAGCCATTCCGAAACTTCGCTTTGCGCATTTTTGACCGAGTATCCGGAGGTATACAGGCTTTTCAGCACGGCAGACTTCGGACAATGTTTCCGGACATCCGCTTCGCAGCGGCCGATGGACCCTCCGCCATGTGTAAAGAACGGCACAACGGTCTTACCCGAAAGGTCATAACTGGTCAGGAAAGTCGCAACCGGCGGCGCAATCGTGCTCCACCAGTTGGGAGATCCGATGAAAATCACATCGTATTTACTGATGTCCTCTACTTTGTTTTTCAGTTCCGGTTTGAAATTCGCGCTGATCTCTTTCTTTGCCTGATCCACCACCGCCTGATACGCTGCCGGATAGGGGTTTGCCGGCACGATCTCAAAAATATCACCGCCAGTAGCTGTCCTGATCTGATTGGCGATTTCCCGCGTATTACCGCTGTGTGAGAAATAGACGACAAGAATCTTCTTCGGGTTCAATGATGCAGTTTTGTTCATTTTTTCCTTCTCCTGACCGTTACATCCGATGCAAAAACTTAATACCGAGACCGTGATTGCGATCATCGTTGCGAATGATGATTTCATAAATGTGATTTCCTTTTGATGATGTTATTTATAATTTTATTCACACATTCAGCAATTCCTTTCCATATTAATAATAGCCTCTTTTTTATCTTTGATATTAACTTTAAACGTTACAGTAACTGTAAGTCAACCGGATTTCGTAAAAAAGGATTAAAAACAATTGTCTTCTAGTTGTAACGCTGCTTGGCAACCCGATATTCCATTTCAGATAAACCGCAATTAACAATAAATTATCATGACGGGAAAGAATGAAAACACATATTTTATAATGAAAAATATGCGGTATGGATTACAAATTAAACTCCGCCAGGCAATAGGAGCATTCATCGTTATTCCAGTAAAATATTCAGGAACGCTGTTAAGTGGCCGGCCACGAATCAATGATGAAAAAACTTTTCCTGCTCTACAGATACGAACGCCCGGTTCCAGATTTCAGCGCAATAACCGCAGCGGTGGCAATTCTTGTCACACGCGCACACCCGGTCGAACCAGTCGTCCGGAATCAACGTGTTATCAAGAACTGATTGCGGGTAAAGAGAGCTGTAGTTCGGCTCAAGAATGTCGAGCAGATTGCCGCGGAATTTACCCCGGACGTAGGCATCGATGACCATGCGCGGGCTGGGGTTGCAGCGCGTCGCAAGTTTCACGTCTGTGAACCAGCGCTCATAGTGGTGAACATTTTCGGGCCGGATCCATGAATTACACAAGAAACGATGCGAGTTCTCTTTTTTTGAAAGAAAATCCCAGCATGGCACCGGAAATTTTCGCGGTTGTGACGGCAGGCCTTTCACGCCCGTTTCATGTGCGACAAGGTTGTCATGAAATGTCTGCGCGGAACATTCCCGGAGACAGCCGCTGTTGGCGAGCAGATAGAGCTTTTTGCCGTGCTCATCGCACCAGTGCTTCATGAGTTCGATTTGCGCCAAATCACGATTGTGCTCGCGTTTAAGGTAGTAGCCATCAAAGCAATAAGCCAGGTATTCCATGCCCGCCACAGAGCCGATACGCATGTTCACTGACGCCCGCGTTTCAAGTCCGCCGGCATGCGCTTTCACTATCCCGGCGACGAACGGCGAGGTTGTAGTAACGGCGGTGATGTGAAGACGCCCGCAAATCCCGTCGAGCATTCCGCGGATACGATCGGCAAAGGCGGCAGAAATAGCCTCATCACCATAACATGCCGCATTCATGAGCAGCGTCAATGGAATCCCCGTCTCCGATATTGCCTTGAGTTCATCGAGCATGGCGGCGGCGGATGCCTGAAAGTCATTTGCCGCCGGTTCGCAAACCGGAGAGCGGCCGCTCGCATGGCCCGGCAATGCAAAGTACACCTCGGAGATATTCCCGCGGTAATCCTCCACTATCGAGGCGAACGGCTCTTTGTCTTCGCCCATGAACTGATATCCGACCGCGAAACGCATGGCTGTTATTCCCAATATTCTTTGGCACATTTCCCCGTACAGTCATTTTCCTGCGGCTTGATTCGCCACGGCGGAGTGGTGCGGAACTTGTTTTCAAATTTATTTTTCAACACCCCTTTGTCTTCGAGATGGATCATACAGGCGCGAATGCAGCCGCGCGCCCCCTCGACCACCGCCGAGCTGTTGAATCCGCTGTAACCCAGAACTTTGTCCAGCTCCGGATTGCCGGCGTATTTATCCTCGAACTGTTCCGGTCTGGCGTCGGCATGCATGAACGGGTTATACTCCGGATTGCCGCCGCGGTAGGCGATCGAACATTTGATGTAATCGAATTTTCCCCATTCAACCCGGCGGCCGGCGATGGTTATCCCTTCGGTTTCCGTTGCCGAGATCGCATTGCCGGAACATTCGGAGACGCAGCGTTTGCAGCGGTCGCAAATTTTGCCTTCGAACAGCGGGTCAGGATCAAGCGGGGCGTCAGTCAGAATTGCCACCAGACGCTGTCTGGGTCCGAATTCCGGAGTAAGGAGCATCTTGCTCCAGCCAAATTCACCCAGGCCGGCGGCGAATGCCATGACGCGGAAATCCACTAGAATATCGGGGTGAGGTCTTTCGCCGTCAACCGACCGGCTGCGGTTCGGTTCGTCCTTCTGTGTTTTGAATAAAATCGATGACCCCGGATACATGTTGGGAACCGGCGCGGCCTCATAGCCGTTATCCTCGATGAAACAGCAGAGTTCGCGCATCACGATCGGCATATAAATTGCATTTAACGAGCCATAGCCCATCCCGCTGTAGGCGGCAAAATAAGTGCCCTCTTCAACACCCCGGAAATAACCGCGCGGAATTCTGAATCCAAGCACGATTGCCGACTTTGCCGCCGGGAAAATATACCTTGGATCCTGTTGTTTCGGCGCCCCTTCAAAACGATCCATCGATGCGATTCCGCACAGATCGGCGCCAAGAGATTTGGCCATCCTCTTTACATCATTTGCATTCATCTGTCAATCCCTCCAGGGGTTGTTCATATGTGGTTTAGGCTTACCGGAGGCGGTTCAGCGCTCGACCCGCACGAGATACCACGGCGTCGGCATGCAATCTTCTGTGCGGAAAAGAAAACCCTCTTCAGTCTCCGCCAATCGAATGCCGATGCCGGGCTGTCCATTGCCGTCGAGGGGATATGTCGTCACGCACCGTGCATTGCTTAGTCCCCGCAGAACTACGGCACCTTCAACCGGCTCGATACGCACGGGAGCATGTCCCCATTCGACCGGCCTGGTCCGGGAATCGTCCGTCCAGGTTTGACCGGTGTTTGCGACGCGTGTGCCGATAGCCAGCAGCAGTTGCCCGGTCAGTGCGACAGGCCGGTTGTCAGTGCTGGCCAGTTGCAGCGCGGCAAATGGAGTAGTCAGCCGGAATATACAATTGCTGGTTGCGCTTTCACCGGCACGCCCAATGATGATTTGGTGGCGGGGCGTGTCAATCAGTACTCGTCCGCCATCCGGAGATGTCCGCCATGTCAATTCGCCAGTATCGCTTACAATATCATTTTGTGAAATGCTCTCCCCGCCTTCCGCCGGCGCAATTTGCGAACCGTTAAGTTCAGCGATGCGGACGCGATGTGCCAGCGCCGTCCGTCCCGGCAGATACGGCAGCCAGTATGGATGCTCCCTGTCGCCGGCCTGACGTATGCTTTCCAATAGCCACGCCTGCGTCATTTTCCGCGTAACGGTCTGGCGAGCACATTGAGCATCACCGCGCAGGAACATTAAGGCTCCGAGCGCGGTCTGTGTCATTTTGACCGGGTTGCTGGCCATATCAAACCAGGAGTGCTGCCGTTGATCAGTCCACGACTCCGCTTTTGAATATGAACCGCTCCACGTAAGATATTCATAGAAGAATATACCATCCCAGTCCTGCAGTCGCGCGTACGCTGCGACAATCGGAATGAATTCAGCGGCGTAGTCATTGGGAAACGGCTCGTTAACTTCGGTGCAAAGATGTGGATAACCCTCGACGGCACCACGCGAAAGATGAGCAATAACGCTTCGGTCCGGCTCGTCGACCATGGGGGTATTTTTGACGGTGCCGTTGTCCGGATGCTGCCAGTAAAAATGACTGTCAGTAATATCAAGCAAGGTATTTGCCGCCACCACCGGCAGTGAACTCCACCCGTAATTGTGATCGGAATTTCCGAGAATAAGTTGCCGCACACCAAGCTCTGTACGAAGGTATGATCGCATTTCATCGAAAAATGATCGTTCAATACCGGTGTAGAATGATGCTTCATCGGCAAACCGCTTCGCGTTTGCACCGGCAAAATCATCAGGACAGAGACGGTGGACTGTGCCGTAAAGCGGGTCTTCGTCCGGCTTTGCGTCGCCTTCCCACGCCGCCGTCATTGTGTCACGACTGGAATATTTCTTTGCCAGCCATTTATTCCATTGTTTGTCGATATCTTCCGTATATGCAACGTGAACAGCGCCCCAGTTCGTCTTCTTTCCGGTAAATCCGCCTTTAAGATCGCCATTGCGCCATCGTTCGGTCAGGCTGTTTTCATTGGTAATCTCTACCAGCGCGACTGCCGGCTCGTCAACGTAACGCAGATTCGTGAAAGGGTTGCGATGATGAAGCAGTCCGCGGGCATACTCTTTCTGGAGCATTATCAATTGCGGATCGAAATATATCTCGGGTTTGCCCCAGCCGACTGATTCGGCATGCCTGACCCCGTCGGCTTCGGAAAATGTGCGCGCCACATGCAGATTTAAATCAACATAGATACCCTGCTCTTTCAGGCAGGCAATCATCCAGTCAAGCCGTTCAAGTCCCTCTGCGTCGAACGATTGGCCGCATTCGGTGTCGCGCATGAGAATGCCTTCAGGCCAGTGAAGATCAATGGCATGCATCCGCACGCAGTTAATGCCGAACTTCGCCATCCGCCGGGCAATCACCGGCGCAAGATGTTTCGGCGGCAACGGTCCGGAATTGCACAAATGCTGGCCCCATATTCGAAAGCGGCGTCCATCACTAAAGGCCAGATGTCCGTCAATCACCTTGACAAATCCGTACTGTCCCGCGGGCCGGTGCAGCAGATGTGATACATCTGCCGGCCCGGGCGTGTTGTCACTCCAGTTTAGAGTGTATGCCGGCCACACGTTCGTATCGGGCATGGGGCGGTGAAGACTGTCTTTCATCGCAAATTCTTTCTTTCAGGGTATTCTCCCCATTATGATTATTATGAAATTATCCCTCAATGCATTCCTGGTTTTTTTGAATGCTGTTATGCCGCATGAGCATATTACTTCAGGAACAACCATGAAGCCGTTCTTCCGGTCATTTACTGACCTTAACTTCCCGCCAGTTCGAAGAACAAGGCGGGGCCGCCGGGAATCTTTGCTGTGTTGATGCTGATAATTGCTTCGCCGTCTTTGACCGTCAGCGGCAATTCGCAACGGCGGGTTCCATCAAGATCGAGTGCATAGAGTTTAAGCCGGTCTGCATTGGCGTTACGGATTTTTACCGTGAATTCTCCAACGGCCACCAGAGTAGGCCCCTTGCCGCCGATATCACGGAGAATGCGCCGTTCCGGGTCATCGAAAACCATGCTGGAATTCAGCGCATCAGTGGCATATACCAGTACCATGCGACTGGATTTTGCGATTGGTTTCAGTCCGTCAATGCTGACCACCGTAAGGTTGCCGCGGGCAGTGAGTTTTTCAACCTTGAAATCAGTCAGAGCCGCGGCAGTCCCCGCTTCCGCGCAAATCCCCTGGGAGCGCGGCGTATTGACGCTCATGAAATTACGGCGGCAGTCCATGTAAAGCTCCCCGGTGGCGCTTTCAAAAATTTCGTTCAGCCCTCTGGTCCGGTTGTCCGCGGGAATCAGATTCTGTTTCTTCAATTCGCCCACCAGCGCATCAATATCGAATGGATTGGCTTGCGAGTCTATCACTCTGGTATATCCGGCAACATTGTTCATGACCATTGATCCGCCTGAAGAGGAGATTCCCATTTCCCGCTTGCGCATCGGCGCCTTTGAATCTACCGCGGTATTGAGTCCGGTAATCAGGGAAAGGCGCGATTGTCCGGAGTGTATGCCGGATGAACTGCTGCCGGAGGCGAGCACCTGTTTCGAGTCAAGATTGAGCCGGATGAAGGAGTCTGCCGGCCTTACATCGCCGCGGATAAAGAAATAAGCGGTCAGAAACTCGGAAGCTTTCATCATGGGGTCGATCATGCCGTTGAACGGGTTAATGTGATCGACCGGCACGACTGTGACCGGCTGGGCGAAAAAGGTAAGTCCGGAGTAGTTCTGCAGCGCCGCATACGCACCGTTCACGAACGCCTGCTCATAGCGGTAGCGGTTCCAGAAAACATTGCAGTATTCGGTCACCGCTATCGGGGTATTCAGGAGTTTGGTGCTGTTCAGCCCGCGGAAAATCGCACTGGCGTTGGCAATTGAGCTGGTCTGATCAATGGTGGAGCCGGGCAGCATATAATTGGTGGGATGAGCATGATAGGCATGCATGAAAACGAGGCTGAACCCGTTTCTGACGATTGATTGCCGTAGCGACTGTCCCATGTCAAAGTTGGCAATCAGGCCTTTGAACCCGATTTCTCTCAGTTCTTTCTGATACCATGTATAGATGCCGCGTTCAGTTTCGACAATAAATTCTGCAATATCAATACCGCGGAGATCAGATCCGGAGGTATCAGCGATGCTGAAAACCTGGATTTGATTCCAGTTGGTCACGGCGGGCGCAGCTTTTCCCCAGGCGGTCTTGAATTTTTCGACCGTCCCGTATTTCCGTTCCAGAAAACGCTGCCAGTAAGGCGCCATCA
>CAIJKT010000761.1 GCA_903821255.1 uncultured Lentisphaeria bacterium
ATCTTAGCAGCCATTTTGAATCTCCTTTGTTATAAATTACAAGCTAACTGCAAAATAGTCTTGTTTTATAAGTTACTCCCAAATTCACTATTTTTCAAGAGCGTAACGGACTGAAAACAGATTCTTTTTTGTGGAATTAATGACGCCGGACTTGATCTACATGTTCCTCAGCGGACAATTTTCGAGGCATACATTTTTACGGCAGCATTCTTTGGCATTCCGGACCAGCAGCGCATGATATTCATTGAAGAGTTCCGCCGAAGCAGGCAGATTCTCCATGAATATTTTTTGGAGTTCGTGATAGGAAATCTCCGGATCGGTTCCAAAATGTCTGGCGGAAATACGTCTGGCATAAGCGTCTATCACGAAAACCGGCCGGCTGAAACAATAAAGCAGAATGGAATCGGCTGTTTCCGGCCCGATACCATTGACTTCCAGAAGCCTGCGCCGCCATTCAGCCGTCGAATGTCCGGCTGCAAGTTTTGAGTCGCGCACATTGTCCATCCACCAGACGGCCATATTCTTGAGACGCCGCGTTTTGATCCGGAAAAAACCGGAAGGGCGGATCAGTTCTTCAAGTTCTGACACCGGCAGTTCAACAACTCTTCTCGGGTCCAGCGCACCGGCAGACTTTATCAGCGCTATCGCTTTTTCAACATTGTTCCAACTGGTGTTCTGCGTCAGCACCGCTCCGGTGCATATTTCCCAGGGGGAATCGCCCGGCCACCAGTGCTGTTTGCCGAAACGGGCAAAAAGTATGTCAAATCCTTTCCCGATGCGCTTATCCATTTGCGCTGAAAACCAGAATTTCAAGTTCTTTAAACGATTTTACGGTATAGTCCGCCTCGCGGTCATAGTCCCCGCCATTCGCGTTCTTATAATAACAGGAAACAACGCCGGCGGCATTAGCCGCTTGAATGTCATGAATATAATCACCCGCCATCAGACATTCTTCCGGCGGCAGATTCCATTTTTTCAGAATATGCAGTACCGGTTCAGGCGACGGTTTCATGTGCGGGAATTCACGGGTTAGAACGGCATCAAAAGCGACCGGTAATTTTGTTTTCAGCAGTTTTTCCACGCTTGCCATAGTATTCCGGGTAATTATTCCCAGACGGATGCGGCCGGCGGCAAAACGGGAGAGCACTTCCACTACATCCGGTTGAAGCTGATTGTTATTGCCGGCCTCATGCTCGTATTTCTCGATCAGTTGCCAGCCCTGAGTGCGCTTCGGTTCCGGCCATGATTCGATGACCTCGGCGATGTCGCCTTCCGTGATCCCCAGATCGCTCCGGATACGGTTAAAATCCAGCAGCGGAACAGTCAACGTTCCGTCCATATCAAAAATTATTCCCTTATAACGCATCTGTTCTCCATATTATTTTACGGCTTTTTATCCGGCGGTTTAATCATCCGGTTTCTCATTATAATATCGTTTACTTTCTGGAAATTGTTGAATGTTCCTTCAGAATCATGGGTCAGTATCTTTTCGCGTAATTTTTTCAGCTTCGGTTCATCTTTTGCCGTACTGAAAATTGCCAGGAGTTCGTAATTGCCGCTCCGGCCTTCTGACTTGAACAGTTCATCATAGTCGCGCTCGAATAAAAATGCCGAATTTTGTTTCTTTTTTGCATACTCCGCCAAACGCGATTCGATCAGACCGATGTTGGAAAGAGTTACGCGTGCATAATTAAGCAGATTTTCATCTTTCTCATCCGCCGCAATCTGCTCGAACGTCAACTTCATTTTCGCTACATCCGGGATAATCCGCTCCAATGCGATCAATATCAAGCCGCGAACTCTCAAATCCTGTTCCCGCCGGTACTGGTCCAGCAGCGGCTGTGCAGCTTCAGGCGCAATCAGCCACTTGCCCAGCACATTGGCCGCGTTGATGCGGACATCAACGTTGCTGTCGTTGATTTTAGACACCAGGAAAGGAACTGCCTTATCGCCCATTTTGCAGAAAATAATGATAATCTGCCAGTAATATTTCTTCGGGTCCTGCTGAAGTATCTCTGCCGTTGCCGGCAGCGCCGCCTCATACTGCATCTGGGCAAGCAGATTGATGATGCCGAACCGCATATCTTTATCCCTGGTCGCGTTAAGCACGGACAGCAGGAAATCCCCGGCCGGTTTGCCGCCGGTCAATGCCAGGGTACGCAGGCAGTTGCCCTGAACCAGTTCTGATTTACTCTCCCTGTACATTACCATTACCGGAGCGACCGCAGCCGGGTCTTTTATCACACCTAACGCCCAGATGTAGGCCGCAAGCTGCTTTTCAGTGGCATTGGGTGTTTTAAGTTTTGCGATGATCAGCGATGCAGTGCCTTTCGGGCTTCTCTCAAGCTGCTCCGCAACTGATTTTATAAAATCCAGCGAATCCCTTTCTTTAGATAACGCGAATTTGTCCAGATTCGACAGTGCCGCGGCGGAATCCTGTGCCGCCCCGGAAGCAATAAACAAAGTCATGGCAACAGCCCAAAGCCCGGACCGGAAAATAATTTTACTAGATAACATCATGTCAATATCTCCATAAAAAATCCCGGATTGTTGTCGAGTCTTCGATCAACTTCTCCGGGATTGTACAGACTGCTTCAAGCAGTATTCGCGGTTACTTCACAATTTGTGAAAGGAACGGCACCGGCAATTTGCTCTTCACCTTTGCCTGCTGCCAGTAGTTAACATACTGGGCGGCAGTAATATATGTTGAAGCAGCAAGACAGATCACAGAAGCCAGTGCAAGCACAAAGTACAGCATGGAAGGCTGTCCTGCGGCGCTGGTTGCGGCGGCGGTAACACTGTTTTCAATTTTTTCCAGGTCTGTCTGCACCCGCGGCGGCCCCTGTGGTTCATCGCCGGCGTCCCGCTTTTTAAGCTGAAGACCGCCTTTCTTTTCTTCAACCACGGCTTCTTCTTCCTCCTCCATGGCCGCTTCTTCAACTACCGGAGGCTCTTCTTCCTCAACCGCGGGCTCAGGCGGCTTGACCGCCGGGGCCCTGCCGGGCAAAGACAATCCAGGTTTCTGCTCAGGAGCAGGAGCGGATACCGGAGCTGGTACCGGAGTAAGCGCAGGCTTCTTCAGAGTAAGTCCGGAAGGAGCACTGAGATTAACAGTCGGCGATGACGGCGCAACACCGGCAGCGGGCGCTGGCGTCGGTGTCTTGGGCGCCAGATTCAGCGTCGGGGCCGACGGCGCCACACCGGCAGCGGGCGTACCGTTAGTAGACAAAGGAGAAATCTTGATTGTATCTTTCGAAGTGCCGGCGGCGGATTTAACTGCCGTGGCCGCCGCAGGTTCTTCAGCCGGTGTCGACACCGTTGACGGGCGCAGTTTAATCGTTTGTTTCGCCCCTGGCACAACGGTCTTGGCTTGAGCAACAGTCGGCAGCGGAGAAGCAGTTTCATGCGTGGAGGATGGAATTGGCGGAGTCGGAACATGGGTCTTCTGAAGTTTTACGGTATCGTCGCTTGTATCCTTAACCATCGGCTCTGCATCCGGCGCAACAGCCTGCGGCACAGTCGGGTTGACTACAGTTTTCTCCAAGTCAATTGCCGCTGGAGCAGCACCGCCGGGCGGCAGCGGCTGCAGTTTTACTGTCTTTCTGGTTGAAGTGTCTTCCAGAATATTTTTCAAACTGCCGGTATCGGTGCTGACAGGCGCACCCTGCCCCGGAACAGGCATCACTACAGGCTTAAGTTCAACTGTCGCCGCCAGATTTTCCGGCGGCGCGGCAGGCTGAGGAGCAGCAGAAACCGGTTTAAGCTCAACTGTCGCCGCCAGATTCACCGGCGGAGAGCCTGGTTTGGGCAATACAAACGGAGCAGGCGCTCCGGCAGGCTTGCCGAGCGGTGCAAGTTTAGAAATCGGACCGCCGGCGGTAAGCGGAGTAAGCTTAATCGTCTTTTTAGTTTTAGTATCATCCATTCTTTCCAGATTGCCGGTGTCAGTATCGCGTCCTGCCAGCACATCGCTGAGCGGTGCGGACTCGGTACCTACAGCAGCAACAGGAATCGGGCCGGAAGGCGTTTTAAGCACAACGGTTTGCCGCGTCCTCGTATCGTCATCGGCCGGGCTCACCGGGTGCGGCAGAGTTGTTATAGGTATTGATTCAGTATTGACCGACGGCGCTGAAGGCGTTTTAAGCACGACGGTCTGACGCGTCCTCGTGTCGTCCGCGGGACTGACAGGGTGCGGCAGAGTTGTTATAGGTATTGACTCAGTATTAATCGCCTGGGACGGATGCGTTTTAAGCGTGACAGTCTGCCGTGTTCTAGTATCGTCTTCCGCAGGACTGACGGGATGCGGCAAAGTTGTTATAGGTATTGACTCGGTATTGATCGCCGGTGACGGCGGTGTTTTGAGCACGACAGTCTGACGGGTTCTAGTATCATCATCCGCTGGACTGACGGGGTGCGGCAAAGTTGTTATAGGTATTGACTCGGTATTGATCGCCGGTGACGGCGGTGTTTTGAGCACGACAGTCTGACGGGTTCTCGTGTCGTCCTCTGCGGCGGCGGCAGGGCGCGGCAAAGTTGTTACAGGAACTGCTCCGGTGGCAGGTGTTGAGACAGTGCCGAGTTTCATGACCGGCACCGGCCCGGCGCCGGAAGTGATCGGAGAAAGCTTTACAGTCTTCCTGGTCTTGGTATCATCCATCCGGTCAAGGTTGCCGGTATCAGTATCGCGGGTGGCCAGAACGTCTTTCAAGCGGGTGGATTCAGTAGAAACTTGTGCTGCCGGAGCGGCGGGGGCGACACGCGGAGCGGCAGCGGTTGCGCCGAGGCTTATAACCGGAACTGCAGCGCCGGTGGCAGGCTTGATCTTTACTGTTTTTCTGGTCTTCGTGTCATCCATCCGGTCAAGGCTGCCGGTATCGGTATCACGACCGCTTAACGGATCCTTCAGCACCACCGCGTCGTGGGTAACTTCCGATGGATCAACATTCGCCTGTCCCGGAACGTTTAAGACTATCTTATTCTCGTTATCAGCCATTTCAGTCCCTTTCTAAAAAAATGCACCCGCCTGTCTTCAATTAAATTAATATAAACATTATTAAATTCAAATCAAAAATACCCATGTTTTTAAGATAACAACATCTGCAACCGGCCTCGTCAACCGTTTCTTTTATTGTTATAATAGTCCTGCACCTTCTTCCCGACGTCAAGATAATTGACATCCGCCTGATAAATTTCTTTAAAACTTTCCAGCGCCTTTTCCGCATTGCCGGCCGCCTCGTAAGTTTTGCCCAGGTAATACAGGGCTTCTTTCTTGCCTTTGTCCATCACCAGCATTTCCGTAAGCGCACTGGTGAGCTGCTCTATCGCCATATCGTAATGGTCTTTCATCAGGAAGCAGCGGCCAAGATAAACCATGCAGGTGACTTTACGCTGGAGGTTTTTGCGGGCATACTGAAATTGTTCAATCGCATTGTCAATGAAGTTGCCGTTAAAATAGAGTATCGCCAAATCAAAACGCAGTTGATTGTCATTCGGATAAGTATTGACGCGTTCGGTAGCACGCTCAAGCTGAAAATTATATCTGTTCTTTTTAAGTTCTTCGACCTTATCCGCATTCGCCGGATCTGCGGACAAAGCATTTATTTCAACATCCATTTTAGACAGGTTGGATTTTTCAATGCTCTTATCCACGGCCGGGTCCATCGCTCCGATTCCCTTGGCTACGCGAGTATATTGCTCGATCGCTTCATCAAACCGGCCGCAGGCATGATACAATTCGCCAAGTTTTTTCCGGGCGTCAACAGATTCCCCTTCCTCCAGGTCCTTTTCCAGTTTGGCGATGACCGTCTTCATCTGGTCAATATCATGGAGAGTTCCGCTGAGCAATTCAGAGACCATGCCCTCTTCCTTGTCCTTGACCTTGTCCTGGGTCTTGCCTTCCTTCTGCCAGTCGCCCTGCTGCATGCTGGCCAGCGCCACCGCGGAACGCATTTCCGCCTGGACTCCAAGATCTTTCGGATGTTTCGCCGCAATTTCCTGAACGATTTTCAATGCGCTCATAGCATCGCCGGATTTTCTGTAAAAATCAGCCAGCTTGCGCAGATTGGTCTCATTGCGCGGCTTTAATTCGCGGAGAATGGATAACGCTTCCACTCCGACAAACGGCGCGTCGGCTTTCAGAGAAGCATCCGCCAGCAGATTCAGCACCAGCGGATTGTAAAGATTATGAGCGAGCACGCCTTCGCACATCATCATCGCATCCAGCGGCTTCTGGGAAATAGCCGCTTTAATTTTAGCCGCCTGAAGGGATGATTTCAAATTGGTGATCATCCTGCCGATGGGGCTGATTTTATCAGACTTGATCCGCTCGAATTCGCGCAATTTCTCCCGCGCCGGTATCAGGCCGGGACTCTTCCTGAGCAGATCTTTCAGTATCTCAATCGCATAGTCTAAATTGTTTTTTCTGCCTGATTCAACCGCACGCTGGAACATTTCCCGCATGCTCGTCTGCACATCCTGAAGATTCTTCTTGTCCATTACCTATCCTCAAAGCTTTAACTTTTTTAGCGCGATAATTTCCATTAAAATAAAACGGATTAAAATATACGATAAAAAAACTCTTTTCAAGCCGGTTTCCGCTATTCATAACAATAAAATCGCATTCTTCTTTAAATATGCCGGTTCCTGATCGGTTTCATTCAATAAAAACGCATCTTTTTTTATTTTTCAAAATTATTGTGAAAAACGCTTGATTTATATTATTTACCGGTTTATAATTAATAATCATACCAGTTGCGGTTTATAAATTTTAAATCCATCAAAGTTTAATATTGGGAAAAGGTCAAAATGAAAACTATCAAGTGCGGTGTTATCGGTTGCGGAGTAATTGCGCCTTCACATATTGAAAGCTTCAAGTTTCTGGAGAATGTTAAAGTTAAATGGGCCTGTGATCTGGTGCCTGCCAAAGCCAAAAAGATGGCGGAGCAATACGGGATTCCCAGGACAACGGTTGATTATCATGAAGTCCTGAATGACCCGGAAGTTGACTGCATAGCGGTCTGCACCGATCACGGCAGCCATGCTCAAATCGTGGTTGATGCACTGGACCGCAAAAAACACGTTATCTGCGAAAAGTCTCTCGGACGCAGCCAGGCGTGCCTGAAGAAAATGATCGCCGCTCACAAACGCAATCCTGAACTTGCTTTCGGCGGGATTTTCCAGCACCGCCATGAAGCGGTCAACCAGGTATTGAAGCAGTTGATTGATGAAGGCGCTTTCGGCAGGATACTTACCGTCAATATGAACAGCAATTGTCTCCGCACCAATGAATATTACCGCACCGACGCCTGGCGCGGCACCTGGGCGCATGAAGGCGGCGCGGTGTTAATTAATCAGGCAATCCATTATATCGACTTGATCAACTGGCTGTTCGGCGGCATCAAAGAGCTCGCCGCACGCTGCGAGAACATGACGCACCAGGGAGTTATTGAAACGGAGGACACTGCCGCGTTCGCCATCAAATTCAAACGCGGCGCGGTCGGCGCGGTTACCGCCACCGCCTCCAGCGCAGCCGGCTGGCGGCACTCGTTCTCCATCAGCGGCACCGAAGGCTATCTGGAATATCTGAATCTCAAAGTCACTTATCTGGAATTCAACGACAAAGCTAAACAGCAGGAAATCGAAAAACGCTTCGCCGCATGCGGCATTGACTCCGCGCTTCAGGCCGGCAAAGTCTATTACGGCGGCGGTCATCCGGCTCAGATCAAGGACTTCGTGCAGGCGATCCGCGAAAAGCGCCAGCCGTTCGTAACCGGCGAGTCAGCCGCGCAAACCGTCAAAGTCGTCCTGGCCTGCTATAAATCCAGCCAGACCGGACAATGGGTAAAACCGTAAGCTCTCAGCTTTATTTTTCGATATTTAAAGCTATATTGCCTGATGCACTATAATATGAAGGTTTCAGGTAATATCACATGAACACGGAAGATACAATCGGCGCGATCTGCACCGGCATCGGCGGCGCAATCTCAATTATCCGGATTTCCGGACCGGATTCACTCCGCGTCGCCGGCCGGGTCTGGCGCGGCAGAGCCATCCCCGGAAATTCCAATGCCAGAAAAATGCTGCTGGGCAGAATATCCGCGGACAGCGATGCCGACGGGGAACCGGCGCTGGCGGTCTATATGCCGGGTCCGAACAGCTATACCGGCGATGATATTGTGGAACTGCACTGCCACGGCGGAACCCTGCCCGTGCGCCGCGCTCTCGACGCCGTCATTGCCGCCGGTGCCAGACTGGCCGAACCCGGGGAATTCACTTTCCGCGCGTTCGTCAACGGGAAAATGGACCTGACCCAGGCGGAAGCCGTCGCCGACCTGATTTATGCACACAGCGACATGGCGCTGCATCTGA